>NZ_OZ040189.1:3342500-3510000 GCF_964048965.1 Tenacibaculum sp. 190130A14a
TGGATTTTTTCAAAGAAATGAAACCTTACCATATCGATTCTGAAAATCGTTTATTTATCCATGCAGGATTTACTTCTATGCATGGTGTAGAAAAAGAAACTTTCAAATTGAATTATTATTTCGACAGAACTCTTTGGGAAATGGCCCTCACTATGGACAAAAGAATTGAAAAGAATTCAGAATTATATCCTAATCGATTAAAACATTATCAAGAAATTTATATTGGACATACTCCAACAATACGATATAATAGTAAGCAACCCATAAATGCCATAAATATTTGGAACTTAGATACTGGAGCTGCATTTACTGGAGCCTTAACCATTATGGATATTGATACCAAAGAGTATTGGCAAAGTGAACCTTTGAAAGATTTATATCCTAAAGAAAAAGGAAGAAACTAAACATCATTGCGAAGAAGGGTAAACGAACGACGCAATCTTTTTATAAAAATAACACTATGAAATACACTAACGAAAAAATAATAGAACGCTTTAATAATAATGAAACTTTAAAATTCTTATTCTTTTGGGGACATCAACCTAATAAAGATGGAAGCATAGGCAAAAGTTGTTTTAGTCAATGGTGGGAAGCTTCATTTGAAATTGATGGAATCACCTACCCTACTGCAGAGCATTATATGATGGCAAGAAAAGCTCGCTTATTTAAAGATGAAGAAATATTACAAAAAATTCTTATTGCAACGCATCCTCACGATGCTAAAAAATTAGGACGAAAGGTAAAGAACTTCACACCCGAATTATGGAACGAACATAAGTTTAATATTGTTTTAGAAGCGAACTATGCAAAATTCTCTCAAAACGAAACTTTAAAAGAATACCTAGTAAACACAAAAGGTCGAATTATTGTAGAGGCCAGTCCAAGAGATAGAATTTGGGGGATTGGCATGGGACAATCAAATGAAAAAGCAATGAATCCAAATTTATGGAGAGGACACAATCTTTTAGGCTATGTATTGATGGAAGTTAGAGATCAATTAAATAATTAGGCTAAACTCTATGCTTGATATCAATCATTACTCTAAACTAAACTTAAAATACAATCCTTTTTCATATTTAAATGATCAAGAACTACTAGCGGTAACAGAAGAGCGAATGAATCTTAAAGATCTAGCTTTAAAAATAACCACTAGTAGTTCTTGTTTTGTTGAATTTTATGGTAAAAAAGGGAGAGGAAAATCAACACTCTTGCAATCACTTTATTCCAACTACTTGCCCAATGCTACTTTTGTTAAATTAAAGAAGAAAAAGCCCGAATATGTACAAGTAGTACCAGGTATTCTTATCATAGACTCTTTTCAATTGCTTTCTATTCAAAATAAACTGCAACTATTTAAAAATCAACACAAACTAATTATTGGTTCTCACTACTCTCATAAAATTCCGTATTTTTCGAGAAGAAAATTATATGAAAAAGTAAATTTCAACAAACTAGAAATAGATATAAACCTTATAAAAAAAATTGTACAGCAAAGAATTCAATTGGCATGTTTAGATTCTGACAAAGAATCTATAAAAATTAAAGACGAATACCTTAAAAGATTACTAGCAACCTATGGTAACAATTTAAGAGCAATTCAAACATGTTTATATGATTTTTTCTTAAACCCCAATAAAGAACTATATGAGCTATACTAACTTTGTAGATATTAAAATTGTGCTTGATGAAAATGAATTTCAAGTAAACCAACCTATTACAGGTGAAATATTTGTAAAAAACAACAGTCCTATTCATTTAGACCTTGAAACAATTGAAATTAAACTATCTCTAAAACATCAAGGAAAAGGAGAAACGGATGAAATTACATTGGATTACTATTTCATAAACGATTATCCAAAAATTTCTAGAGGTCAAACCATTTCATCTAAGTTTTCATTCAACCCTGCTTTTAATGTTTCTTTCATTGGTAAAAACATGACACAATCGATCTTATTAACCACAAAAGTTGATATTAAAAAGGAAAGTGAAAAACTATTAAGAAAAGAAAAACTATCTGATTTTAAGTTAGGAGGGTATCTAAAAGGTCTTGTTTCTCCAGATTTTTATGATGAGACTCCAGTTTTAGTTATAAAAGGGGATACTCCGTATAAATTTAAGAAAACTTCAGGAAGTATTAAGCCTGGTATTAAAAAAGCAATATCTATTTTATTCTTTGGTTTTGTTATTGTAACAATTCTTAGTCTCTTTATATATTCAACAATAGATATGTTGGAAGTATGGTATACATCTTTGTCAATATATATTATACTATTAGGAGTAGTTTACTTTTACAAGATCAAACCTTCTCTTGCCATAGGCAAAATCGATTATAAATTAACAACAATAGATGACAGCTTCTACCAAACAAGTTTAAGGTTTAAAAAAAGAACTAGAATGATACAACATATAAACTGTCAACTCATTGCAAAAGAGAAAGTAACCTATGATAATGGCAGCAGTCGTTCTACGGTAACAAAAAACTTTTATGAAGGGCCAATAACCAAAGTTACTTCTACAAACTTACATTCCTTTAAATCAGAACTCCCAACCAAATCACTTCCTATTTCAATTAACAACAACGATTTTGAGATCTTATGGTACTTGAAATTGGAAGTTTTAACCAGAGGTAATAAACGTTTAAATGGAGAAGGTTTAATCGAATTAGATTTCCCAATAGACTTTTAAAACATCTTTTAAAAAGGAAAATTTTGCTAGTTAAATTTAATTTGCGTATTTTTGACGCAAATTAAATTATTACACTATGAATCCATTATTATATACAGACGGTTATAAAGTAGATCACAGAAGACAATATCCTAATCAAACTACCTTAGTATATTCAAACTGGACCCCTAGAAAAAGTAGAATTAATGGAATTGAAAAAGTTGTATTCTTCGGACTACAATACTTCATTAAAAAATACATTATTGAAGAATTTGAAACAAACTTCTTTAACAAACCCAAAGAAGAAATTTGTAAACAATACAGCAGACGAATCAATAATTATTTAGGGCAAAATCAAGTAGGCATTCAACATATTGAAGCACTTCATGATTTAGGATACATTCCAATGGCTATTAAAGCTTTACCTGAAGGAGTTGAAGTACCAATTCGAGTACCAATGTTTACCATGTACAACACCTTACCAGAATTCTTTTGGTTAACCAACTATTTTGAAACTTTATTATCCACTACCGTTTGGTTACCATGTAACTCTGCTACCATTGCAAAACAATACAGAAAAATATTAGATCAATACGCAGAAGAAACCTCTTCTACTCCAGAGTTTGTAGACTGGCAAGGGCATGACTTTTCTATGAGAGGAATGGCAGGCTTGGAAGCTGCAGAATTAAGTGCAGCAGGACACTTATTGAGTTTTACAGGTACCGATACCATTCCTGCAATTGACTTTTTAGAAAAATACTACAATGCCAATTCTGATCTTGAATTAGTGGGTGGTTCTGTTGCCGCTACAGAACACTCTGTAATGTGTATGGGAACCAATAGTGGGGAACACGAAACTTTTAAACGATTGATTACCGATGTTTATCCGAACGGAATTGTTTCTATCGTTTCTGACACATGGGATTTATGGAAAGTATTAACTGAATACTTACCTAACTTAAAAGAAGAAGTATTAGCACGTGACGGAAAAGTAGTGATTCGACCTGATAGTGGAGATCCTGTAGACATCATTTGTGGAAACCCTAATGCAAGCACTGTCGTTGAACAAAAAGGAGTGATACAACTTCTTTGGGAAACTTTTGGAGGAACCACCAATGAAAAAGGGTATAAAGAATTAGATCCTCATATTGGTGCTATTTATGGAGACAGCATTACCATTGAAAGAGCTACACAAATTTGTGAACGCCTAAAACAAAACGGTTTCGCTTCTACCAATGTAGTCTTGGGAATAGGTTCTTTTACCTATCAATACAATACTCGCGATACGTTTGGTTTTGCGATGAAAGCTACTTATGGAGAAGTAGACGGTATTGGAAGAGATATTTTTAAAGATCCTATTACCGATGATGGAACTAAAAAATCAGCTAAAGGATTACTAAAAATCACTCTTGAAAATGGAGAATATCAACTACAAGATCAAGTTAATTGGGAAGAAGAACAACAAGGTGAACTTCGAGAAGTTTTTCGTAATGGAGAATTATTAATTAATGAAAAATTAAGTGATATCCGCCAACGAGTAAAAAATACTATTATAGAGCCTATTGCATTATAAAAAGAAAGGTTGGATTAAAAATCCAACCTTTTTTATTTCTCTATTATCGTCTTTTTTTCTTAAAACCTTTATTCTTTCTTCTCGATGGTTTCTCTTTATAGGTAACTGCATCGTTAAAAGTATTCTTTGTTTTTCCTGGCTTATTCTTTCTCCAAGAATTATCTGGCGGCAATAGCTTTTGTAATAAATCACTACGTCCAACCTTTGTAAGGGTGTCTTTAATCCACTTTCTATTTTCTTTCTTATACCAAAAGAAGAATTTATGTTGATCTAACTTCTCTTTTTTCGTTTTTGGAGTATTTACTTCTTTTAACGTATATGGATGATAACCACTATAGTAAATTACAGTAGCAACTGTCATTGGTGTCGGCGTAAAATCTTGTACCTGCTCTAACTGGAACCCCATATCCTTTGTTTCTGCAGCTAAATTTGCCATATCCTCTGGCTCACAAGCAGGATGACTAGAAATAAAGTATGGTATTAACTGAAGATTTAACTTCTTACGCTTATTAATCTTATCAAAACGCTCCTTAAACTTATGAAAATATGTAAACGATGGTTTACGCATTAATTTTAGCACAGGATCTGAAGTATGCTCTGGAGCTACCTTTAAACGACCAGAAACGTGCTTTGTCATTACCTCTTCAGTATATGCATCTAATTCTTTAGGGTCCGCATTTTTATTGAATTCTGGCACTAACATATCATGCCGAATTCCACTACCGATAAATGATTTTTTAATCTTCGGATGTTTATCAACTGCCTGATATAACTCTGTTAATGGCTTATGCGAAGTATCTAAATTACTACATATCACAGGAGAAATACAAGAGGGTGCAACACACTTGTCGCAAATAGCCTGTACCTTTCCTTTCATTTGATACATATTTGCTGATGGTCCTCCAATATCAGATAGATACCCTTTAAAATCATCCATCTTTGTCAATTCATCCACCTCCTTTAAAACAGATTCCTGACTTCTACTTGCTATAAACTTTCCTTGATGCGCTGAAATTGTACAAAAACTACATCCACCAAAACATCCTCTGTGAATATTTACCGAGAACTTAATCATTTCATAAGCAGGAATGGCTCCTCTCTTATTATACTTTGGATGCGGCATTCTTGTGTAGGGCAAATCAAAAGAACCATCAATCTCCTTTTCTGTCATAGTTGGATATGGTGGATTGATCATTAACTTCTTATCTCCTACACCTTGAAAAATTCTTCGAGCATATAATTTATTAGACTCTTGCTCTATTACTTTAAAGTTAGAAGCATACGCCTTCTTATCTCTTAAACAAACTTCATGAGAAGAAATCTCAACATCTTGCCAATTCTTATTCTTAGGTACCTTCTCTCCTTCTTCTAATAAAACAGCTGTTTGTTTGATGGTTTTTAAACTAGAAAACGGAACTCCTTTTTGTAAAAGTTCCACAACTTCACGTAACGGCTGTTCTCCCATTCCGTAAACCAACATATCGGCTCCGGAAGTTTCTAAAATTGAAGGCATCAATTTATCCGACCAATAATCGTAATGTGTTACACGACGTAACGAAGCCTCGATTCCTCCAATTAATACAGGAACATCAGGGAATTTTTCTTTTAAAATCTTCGTGTATACAGTAGTCGCGTAATCTGGTCTAAAACCTTTATCTCCATTTGGAGTATATGCGTCTTTATCTCTTCGACGTTTACTTGCAGTATAGTTACTTACCATGGAGTCCATACAACCTGCTGTAACTCCAAAAAATAAACGTGGAGTTCCTAACTTGGTAAAATCTTGCAAATTATCGTTCACACTTGGTTGCGGTACAATTGCTACGCGCAAACCATAACTCTCTAATATACGTCCAATTACTGCAGGACCAAATGCTGGATGATCTACATATGCATCTCCACTGAATAGGATTACATCTAATTCATCCCATCCTCTTAACTTCACCTCCTTGTTTGTCGTAGGTAACCAATCTGAAAGTCGTCTAATTCTCATGCCGCTGCAAAGGTACGATGTTTTAATTTATTGATGGCGTCTTAAATTTTTGTTAAACGCGTAACATTTACTGTAACAATTCTTCTTTACTCTATACAAATCAATCAAACTAAATACATCTAATGAAAAAATTAATATTAGGAATGGCTACATTGGCCTTCATTGCCAGTTGTTCATCTACTAAAAACTTAAACAACAGTACTTCATTAATAGAGACGACTATTGATTTAGAAAACGTAATAGACGATAAAGTTACCGTCGAAGTCAATCCACAAAAAATAAAACAAGCAACCATTACTTATCAAATTCCTGCAATTGTTCCAGGAACTTATAAAATGAGTAATTATGGACAATTCATTTCTAATTTTAAAGCTTTTGATTATAAAGGGAATGAATTAGTTGTAAAAAAGCTTGACACAAATTCTTGGCAAATAGAAAATGCTTCTCAAATGGACAAACTATCTTACCAAGTAGATGATACTTTTGACTCTGAAGTTAAACATGGTATTTATGTTATGGCAGGTACAAATATTGAAGAGGGTAAAAACTTTATTTTGAACCTACCTGGATTTATTGGGTATTTTAAAGGTAAAAAAGAATCTCCATACAGTATTAAAGTACAGCACCCTGAAAACTTAATTGAAACTACTTCATTAATTAATAAAAACAAGAATAATGCTAACAAAACAGAAGATGTTTTCCATGCAGCACGTTATGATGAAATTTCTGATAGCCCAATTATGTATGCTCCTGCAAACACAATTAGTTTTAATGTAGATGGAATTGATGTTTCTTTAGTTATTTATTCTCCAAACGGAGTTCATAAAGCCGAGGATTTTAAGGCACCATTACAAAAAATGATGCAAGCACAATCTAACTTCTTAAAAGGATTTGATACCACAAAAGAGTACAACATTTTAGTATATCTGTTTGATGATAAAACCTATAAGTTTGACATCTATGGAGCTTTAGAACACAATACCTCAACAACGGTAGTATACCCAGAGTCTTTACCAAAAGAGCAATTAGTAGATAATATGATCAATCATGTTGTTTCTCATGAATTCTTTCACATTGTAACTCCTCTTTCAGTTCATTCAGAAGAGATCCATAATTTCAATTTCAATCAACCAAATATGTCCAAACATTTATGGATGTATGAAGGAATTACAGAATATTTTGCACACTTATTCCAGGTAAATCAAGGATTAATTTCAGAGCAGGAATTCATTAATAATATGAATGGTAAAATTGCAACCTCTAAACGTTTTAAAGATGATATGTCTTTTACTGAAATGAGTAAAAACATCTTAGATGAGAAATATGCTCCTAACTATTCAAATGTATATATGAAAGGTGCTTTAATTGGGATGTGTATCGATATCATTTTAAGAGAAGAAAGTAACGGAACTTATGGCCTAAGGAACTTAATGAAAGACTTATCTAATAAGTATGGAAAAAATAAACCTTTTAAAGACGATGAAATCATTGACGAAATTATTAAAATGACCAATCCTAAAGTAGGTGAATTCTTTGCTACTCATGTACAAGGGGCTACTCCGATAGCGTACTCAAAATATTTTAATAAGGTTGGAGTAAAAAATCAAACTACTACAGAAAACTCAACTTATTTCATTGATAAAAAAGGACGTCCATTTATATCAGTAAACAAAGACAAGAAAATATTCTTTACTAAAAAAACCAACTCTGGATTAACAAATTTAGGGGTAAAAGCAGGAGATATTTTAGAGTCGGTAAATGGAGAAAAAGTATCTTTAGAAAACATCAGACCTATTATTGGTAAAACAATGCAATGGAAAACTGGAGATACTATTAGTTTAGAGGTTACTAGAGATGGAAAAATTTTAAAGTTAGGTGGTAACTATGTGCAACCTACTTCAGAAGCTACAAGTTTAACCATTGACAATGCCGCAAATGAAACTCAAAATAAATTAAGAAATTCTTGGTTAAAAAGTTAATATTACTTTCTAATCACTCAACTGAAAGCCCTCTTTTTGAGGGCTTTTCCTTTTAAGATGATTTTTTTTATTTTTGATACTCAATCTAAAAATCAAAGTGCATGAAAAAATCTATTTTAATTATTGTAGCCTTATTCTTTGGTAGTATTTCTTCTTTTTCTCAGATAAAAAGTGAAAAAATCACACCTCCTTCAGAAGGAAAAGCTGTAATTTATTTTTTAAGAACAACATCTTTGGGAGCACTCATGAATATGAGATATTTTAACAAAGATGTTTATCTAGGTAAATTTAATGGCGTAAACTATTTAAGATATGAATGTGATCCTGGTAAAACCTATTTTTGGATTAAAGCAGAAAACATTGATGTTTTAGAAGCTAACTTAGAAGTCAATAAAATATATTTAGTGGAAACAAATGCAGCTATGGGAGCATTTTCTGCTTCAGCTAAATTTAAAATTGTCGATTTTGAAAATGAAAAGCAAATCAAAAGAATTAATAAATTACTGAACAAAAAAGATTCAAAAACATTTACTCAAAACGAATTAAAAAAGCAGATGAGAAAACAGAACAAATCTTTTCAAAAAGGAATGAGAAAGGTTCGTTCTATAATAAAAGAGGGAGATTTTAAGAAATTAACCTCAAACATGAACTATGTTCAATAAACGTAATAAAGAAGAGTTTTTACTCTTCTTTATTTATGATTAAATGTGGTACTTTTTCCAAATCCCAATTTATCACCAAACCTCCGGCTAAAGACTGTGTTATTTCCTCCCCATATAAAAACTCACATAAGTACAACGCCGCCTCGAATGATTTTGCTCCTCCTGCTGAAGTAATATATTTACCATCATGCACAAATAACACATCTTTCCTGATATCTAATTCAGGAAATTTAGCACGCATCTTATCTATATCTGAAGGAAAAGTTGTAGAAACTTTTTCATTTAAAACTCCTGCTTTTGCCAGTACAAAAGCACCATCACAATGAGAAGTAACAAATTGTGCTTCTTCATCAACTTTTTGTACAAATTGAATTAATTGCTCATTTTCTAAATCTGTATCCAAATGATGTTCTGCAGAGGGAACTACCAAAATATCAATCTTTGGTAAAGAGTCTTTAACATAATTAAAATCTGGTAAAATCCTCATTCCTTCGAAGGTAGTAATTGGTGCATCTGTATCTGCTACTGTAAAAACATTCATTGCTTTGATCCCATCTCTAAAAATAGTATGTTGAAAAATATCAAATGGAGCTGTTAACTCAGTATTATAAGTTCCGTCCATTATTAAAAAAGCAACATTGAATCGATTAGGTTTTAATTCAGGAAACACTTTTTTGACATCCTCTTTTTCAATTTTAGTTTTTGTTTTTTGAAGACAAGAAGATAACACTATAACAAATAGAAGAAACGTAATTTTTTTCATGAGTAAAATTTAAGAAAGTTTAAAAATACTCATTTTATAATAGTTCTGTTTTTATTAAGATGATTCCCTTTCCGTTTAACAAATAATTAAGATTTTATAAGATATGATTCGCTAATTTCGACAAATTTCACAATTAATTAACATCATGAATATAAAATTAGTCACAAGAATTTTATCTTTTCTTTTTGTTTTTGTCATTACTCATAATGTAGATGCGCAAAGGAAAAAGAAGAAAAGAAAAAATCAAAAAACTACTACTACTGCTCCAGCATCAAAATCAAAAAAACCTAAAAAAGGTGAGATTCTACCTTACGAAAAGGTAGTTACCAAAAAACATACAACAGATGATGGTTTGTTTAAGGTTCATCAAAAAGAACAGAACTATTTATTTGAAATTCCGAATTCTTTGTTAGGCAAAGAAATGTTAATGGTTACAAGGATAGCTAAAACTGCCAATGGAATTGGTTTTGGAGGAGGAAAACAAAACACGCAAGTACTTCGTTGGGAGAAAAAACATAAAAAAATACTATTAAGAGTTGTTTCTCATGCAGTAGTAGCTGACAGTATTTTACCTGTTCATGAGGCTGTTACCAACTCTAATTTTGAACCTATCCTATTTTCTTTTCCTATAAAAGCTTTTAGTAAAGATTCATCTGCAACTGTAATAGACGCTACTCCATTATTTACAAAAGACGTTAAAGCAATTGGATTTCCTCAATTTAGAAGAAAACGTTACAAAATAACAAAGTTAGATGGTACGCGTTCATATATTGATAGAGTAAGTAGCTATCCTAAGAATATTGAAATCAGACACGTAAAAACATATGCTTCTAACCAACCACCATCAAATAGAAGTGTTGGTTCTGTTTCTCTAGAAATTAGTAATTCAATGATTCTTCTTCCAGAAAAGCCTATGAAACGTAGGTATTTTGATCAACGTGTAGGATGGTTTACCAGTTCTCAAACTGATTATGGCTTAGATGTTCAAAAAAGTAAAAAAGTAACCTATTTAGATCGTTGGAGATTAGAGGTTAAAGAAGAAGACATTGAAAAATTTAAACGTGGTGAATTAGTAGAACCTAAAAAACCTATCGTTTATTATATAGATAGAGCAACTCCAAAAAAATGGAGAAAATATTTAAAGCAAGGAATTGAAGATTGGCAAGTTGCTTTTGAAGCTGCTGGGTTTAAAAATGCCATTATTGCAAAAGACCCGCCTACAAAAGAAGAAGACCCTGATTGGTCTCCAGAAGATGTAAGATATTCTGTTGTGAGATACTTAGCTTCTCCAATTCCTAATGCCAACGGGCCACACGTAAGCGATCCTCGTTCTGGTGAAATTTTAGAATCTGATATTAACTGGTATCATAATGTAATGACTTTACTTCATAATTGGTTCTTTATTCAAACAGCCGCTATCAACCCGGAAGCAAGAAGTAACGAATTTAAGGATGAGGTTATGGGACGTTTGATTCGTTTTGTATCAGCCCATGAAGTAGGACATACAATTGGATTACCTCATAATATGGGTAGTTCTGTTGCTTATCCAGTTGATTCACTTCGCTCTGCTTCCTTTACTAAAAAATTTGGTACTGCTCCATCTATTATGGATTATGCTCGATTCAATTATATTGCGCAACCGGAAGACAAAGGGGTTGCTTTGATGCCAGATATTGGTCCGTATGACAAATACGCTATCAGTTGGGGGTATAGACCTATTTTAAATGTTTCGGCGAAGGATGAAAAAACAACTTTAAATCAATGGATTACAGAAAAAGCAAACAATCCTTTGTATCGTTTCGGACATCAACAAGCTCGTAATGTAATTGACCCAAGTTCTCAAACAGAAGATTTAGGAGATAATGCTATTAAAGCAAGTGAATATGGAATTAAAAATTTAAAGCGCATTTTACCTCGTTTAGAAGAATGGACCACTGAAAAAGGTGAAAATTACGATGAATTAAATACCATGTATGGACAACTTGTTGGACAATTTAATAGATACATGGGACATGTAAGTTCTAATATTGGAGGTGTATATGAAAACTATAAAACTGCCGATCAAGATGGAGCTGTTTATACACATGTAGATAAAAATCATCAAAGAAACGCTTTACGTTTTATCAACGAGCAATTATTCAAAACACCTAATTGGTTAATTGATAAAAACATATATAGTAAAACAGAATTCTCTGGTTCAGGAGAAGATATTAGTCGTTTACAAGTAAGAACTTTGAATCGAATTTTAAAAACGGGACGAATGACCCGTATGATTGAAAACGAAACCTTAAATGGTAATACAGCATATACCTTGGTAAATATGATGTCTGATTTACGTAAGGGTGTTTGGAATGAAATATATAATAATCGTTCGATAGACACCTATAGAAGAAATCTACAAAGAGCTTATTTAGAACGTCTTGATTTTTTACTAAATAAAGCGAAAGATCAAAAAACAATTAGCAACGGAGGTTATGTTAAACAAACAGGTGTAACTATAAATCAATCAGATATTAAACCAGTAGTGAGAGGAGAATTAAAACGTTTAAAAAGAGATATTAAACGTAGTATTCCATCGGCAAGAAATACCATTAGCCGCTATCACTTGCAAGATGCAGTTGACAGAATTGATACTATTTTAAATCCGAAATAATTAAATATATAAAAGAGATCTAATTTACTAGGTCTCTTTTTTTATATTTACCACACTATTACAATTAACCACATGAAATCACAATTAAAACTATTACTGTTATCGTTATTTATAATAACGAGTTGCTCCAAAAAGACTGACGCTAATAAAGAAGAAAAAGTAGACACTTTTGTTCAAGATAATTATACTAAACAAGAAGTTAGTATTGAAATGAGAGATGGTGTTAAACTGCACACAACTATTTACTCTCCTAAAGACACCAGTAAAACATACCCTATCTTATTACAACGTACACCTTATAGTTGTAGACCCTATGGAGAAGATAAATTCAGAAAAAAAATTGGCCCAAACCCAATTTTAATGAAAGAAGGGAATATCATTGTATATCAAGATGTACGTGGAAGGTGGAAGAGCGAAGGTGTTTATGACAATATGCGCGCATATATCCCTAATAAAACAGCAAAGCAATCAGATGAAACTACAGACACCTACGACACCATCGATTGGCTTGTAAATAACGTAAACCATAATAATGGTAATGTAGGAACTTGGGGAATTTCTTATCCTGGTCATTATGCTACCGTTTCTACTATTGATGCTCACCCTGCATTAAAAGCTGCATCTCCACAAGCTTGTATTGGAGATTTCTTTTTTGATGATTTCCATCATAATGGAGCATTTTTACTGAGCTATTTTAAAGTTATTCCTCTATTCGGAACTTATAAAGATCAACCTACCGACTCTGCTTGGTATTCTTTTCCTGATATGAAAACACAAGATCAATATCAATTTTTCTTAGATAAAGGACCTTTAAAAAATCTAAACGAATATTTTCAATACGACAAATTAGATACCAAGACTGCAGAAAGTAAAAATCGTATTGATGATTTCTTTTGGAAAGAAATTGTAGAACATCCAAACTACGACTCTATTTGGAAAAGTAAAGGTATTATTCAACACTTAAACAAAGTACCTTCAACAGTTGCTACTATGGTTGTTGGTGGTTGGTTTGATGCTGAAGATTTGTATGGTCCATTAGAAACTTATAAAAATATTGAAAAACATCAACCAAATAATTATAACACATTAGTATTTGGACCATGGGATCATGGTGGATGGTCTAGAAATAAAGTACCTAATAAAGTAGGTAATTATTATTTTGGAGACTCTATTTCTTTAAATTTTCAAAAAAACATCGAAACAAAGTTCTTCAATCATTTCTTAAAAGAAGGAGGCTCTAAAAACTCTGGTTTACCAGAAGCACATGTTTTTGATACTGGAAAAAAAGAATGGAAAAATTATGATACTTGGCCTCCGAAAAACAGAAAAAAACAAACTTTTTTCTTGTCTGATAACCAGAAGTTAACCACAGCAAAAAAATCAGAATCTAAAATAAATTTTATCAGTGATGTAAAAAATCCAGTTCCTTATTCTGAAGATATTAAAACTGTTTTTACTCCACGAAAGTATATGACTGATGACCAACGTTTCGCAGCAAGACGCCCAGATGTTTTAGTTTTTGAAACAGATGTTTTATCAGAAGATTTAACTCTTGCTGGTGATATCTTAGCAAACTTAAAAGTAGCTACTACTGGAACCGCTGGAGATTGGATTGTAAAAGTAATTGACGTTCACCCTCACGATTTAAAAAATGACAATAAAGAGATGCAATCTCACTTAAAATTGAGCAACTATCATATGATGGTTCGTAGTGAGGTAATGCGTGGACGCTTTAGAAATAGTTTTTCTAAACCTGAACCATTTGTTCCAAACAAAAAAACGGCTGTAGACATTAAACTACAGGATGTATTTCATACAGTAAAAAAAGGGCATAAACTTCAAATACAAATACAAAGCACTTGGTTCCCTTTAATTGATTTGAATCCGCAAACTTATGTAGATAATATTTACAAAGCGAATGAAGATGACTTTAAAACGCAAACACATTCTGTCTTTACCGACTCCAGTATAGAATTCACAATCTTAGAATAATTTTTTAAGCTCGTGTTTATAACACGAGCTTTTTATTTTTAAATGAATTGCCCATATTTGTAAAATAAACTATGAGTTATGAATTGTAAAAATTGTAATGAAGTACTTGAAAACGAAGCTTTATTTTGTGATCATTGTGGTGCAAAAGTTATAAAAAACAGAATAAGCTTACGTTTTTTACTTGGCGAATTATTTGCTTCAATGGGCTTTGAAAGTATTTATTTTCTTACGCTAAAAAAAATGATAATTGCTCCCCATGAGGTTATCCAAGAATATTTAGAAGGAGTAAGAAAACGCTACATAAACCCATTTGCATATTTAGCTGTAGGGGCCGCAGTTTCATTGATTATTTTCAACTATTTTTCTGAAGATTATTTAGAAATACAATCCTCTTTTAATAAAGAGCAAATTGCTGAGGTAGAAGAATTAGCAAACAAGGATTTAACTACTATAAAAGATATTTCCAAAAAAGATTTAGAAAAACTTAAAGCTCAGCAAGGTGTTGCTAAAATGCAGCTTAGTTTTTTAGAAAAATGGTCTACTTTTTTATTAAAATATTTTAATATTTCAACTTTTTTGTTCCTTCCTTTCTATGCTCTCTTAAGTAAACTAACCTATAACAAACGACATAATTATGGGGAACATATTGTAGCAAATGCATATTTACAAGGTACTACTATGTACACTATGATACTATGTTTCTTATTGAGCATGCTGGTTCATCCAAGAATGTTTGGTTTTAGTATGTTAATTGTTGTACTGTATTACCTTTATACTTTTGCCAAACTTTACCAACTAAGTTTTGCGAAATCAATTGTTAAGTTTTTAAAATTTATACTAATGGTAGTGCTCCTTTCAATACCTCTAGGTATTATTCTAATTTTTGGTGTTGCCATATTTATGTTTAAAAGTAATCCTGGGCTCTTTCAACCAGCTTAAAAACAAAAAATTATACGAGCACCTAAACAACTTAGGTGCTTTTTTATTTATAAAAATAAAAAATAACCCTCTCATTACCTATAACTTAACACTCATTCTCTAATTTACTTCCTTTAAGTGTTTTTTTAGTATTCAACTAAAAATAATGATAATCTTTGTTATGATTCTATACCTATTTTGAATACTGTAGCTACTAAGATTAATTATTGTATGGAATATTATTAACCATAAAATATCTCATTATGAATACTAATTTAGCAATGGTAGCAACTCCAAATGCTACTACTCAAGGGGAAGACACAAAATACGACAAAGTAAAAATTACCAATGGATATGGTCTAATATCTAAGGCAGGAGTTTCTGTACAAAGAGGAATTACTGCTCATTTACATGTAGACATGAATACGAAAACTTTAACTGAAAATACTGTAAAATCTTGGTTAGAGGATAACAAAAGTTCATTTACACAAGAGCAATGGTCTAGTGTATCTCAAGGATTCTCAGCTTCTGGTGCTTTTGGATGGTTATTTGGGGGATCTGCAGGATACTATAGAAACACGAATAACAAAATAGCTAAAGCACAAACAGAGCAACAAAAAGGATTCTTAAAAAGCCTATATCAACAACAAGAAACAAATGTGAATATTCATGGTACTTTAGATGCTGTAGGTACTAGCTTTATTCCTGTTGAAGGATTTGTTTTTGTAGAAGTGACTACTATTACTTTTGATGATAATACATCTTTAAATGTAATTAACTCTTCTAATAGCACTGTAGCAGATTCTTCTGGAAGTACAAATGGAATTGAAAAAACAGGAGGTAACTTAAATGTCGTTCCTTTAAAATAATTAAAAAATGTACTGTCAATATAAAAATATATTGGCAGTACTTATTTTACTATGGCTACTGTAACATCTGAATATACAGCAATTGATAGTTTAACTATTTCACTAATAGGAAATGCATCTGCAAAGTTGAAGATTAATTTTGAAGCTGATATTGTAACTATTTCAAGCTTTAAAAACATATTAAATTCTCAATCATCGTGGGAAAGTTTTCTAGTTAGTATAATCGAATTTTTAACCAAATTCTTATTGACCTATCTCAGTGGTAGTGCTATTCCTAAAGTAGGTTCTTCTCAAAATTTTAATTTACCCTCTAACCTACTTACCGCCATCTTTAATTTACAAACTTCTAAAGTTACTATTAACGGTGATATTGATATGACCAACAATAGTAGTATTCCAATTACAGCTAAAGTTTTTGCTGAAGCACTTACTGTTGACAACAATGGAAAAAAACAACAAATAATTAATCCAGAAAAAATGTTTTTGGGATATGAAAACAATCAATTAAAAGGAGTGAGTGCTAGAGAACCAATTAAAATTATCCCTATAACGGGAGCTACTATTACATCATCGTAAATATTTTAAAAAAAGATCTCTAGATATTTCATAAGCACCCAAACTAGCTAAATGTTTATTGTACACCTGACAGTCTATTAGTTTATAATTGCATTCTGTTGCTAAATGTATAAAGGCTATTTTACTCATATTGCTCACATTGCTAAACATGCTTTCTCCGCAAAAAACTCCGTTTCCTAAATCAACTCCATACAAACCACCTACCAAAATATTTTGATTTAAATTGGTATCAAATTGCCACACTTCAATAGATTTTGCAAATCCCACTTCATGCAATTTTAAATAGGCTTTTTGCATATCATCGGTTATCCATGTTCCATATTGATCTTGCCTATCAATATATTTACAATTAAATATAACTTCTTCAAAAGCTTTGTTTTCTGTAATGACAAAGTTCTTTTTTCGAAGTACTTGTTTCATTGATTTTGATACTTTGATTTTATCAGGAAAAAGAACCATTCTTTCCCAAGGAGCATACCATACAATAGGTTCTCCTTCGTTAAACCATGGAAAAATTCCATTTTTATACGCTAAAATTAAACGCGATACAGATAAATCACCTCCTAAAGCTAAAACTCCATCTTCTGTAGCTAAATCTAATGGAGGGAATACCAATTCATTGCTTAACCAAATCATTTATAATACTAATAATCCTAATAAATATACTGCACTTCCCACAACCATTGCTATTAAGGTGTACGGTAAAATTTCTTTTGCTTTTAATTTTGTAATTCCTAGTAAAGGTAAAGCCCAAAAAGGCTGTAACATATTAGTTATTTGATCACCATATGCCAATGCCATAATAGCCTTAGGTAAAGGTACTCCTAGTTGTAATGCACTTTCAACTACAATAGGTCCTTGTACTACCCATTGCCCTCCTCCACTTGGAACAAAAATATTTACCAGTCCTGCACTAAAAAAAGTAAAAATTGGCAAAGTAGTCGCTGTAGAGATAGACACAAAAAAATCAGAAATTAAAGTCACCATCCCTGTACTCTTCATAATTCCCATAATTCCAAAATACAGCGGAAACTGAATTAAAATACCTGAAACATCACTTATAGATTCTCCCACTGCATTTGTAAATTTCTTAAAACTTCCGTGTAATATGATACCTAACCCTAACATAAAGAAGTTAATTAAATTAGGTGTTATTTTTAACCGTTGAATATCTTCAAAATATCGATAACCAAAGGCTATTAAAATAATTATCCCAAAAACAATAGCTAATATCTTTGAACTGTCTAATTTTTCAGCTTTAGTTAGAGCTTCCTCTTTAACGTTCATTTCATATTCTGGCAAATTAATTTCTGTTGGAGTTGCCTTCTTTCCTAAAAAGAAAAAAGTGAAAGACACGGCTATTAATGCTGAGAAGAATATAAGAAGATTCCACCAACTAAAAACTGTTTGAGAATAATCTATTACATCAGGTATTTGTGCCAACACTCCGTCTGAAGAAATAGATTGCATAATACTTTGTATATGGCCACTTTCATTTATTTTTATGGGAGCAGAACCTGAGATTCCTCCATGCCAAACCATAAGTCCCACATAACCTGCGGCTCCTATGATAGGGTAATTCAATTTAATATTATTTTTTTGAGCATGTTCTGCTACTTTTCTTGCTAACAACGCTCCAAATATCAATCCAAGTCCCCAATTAAAAAATGCAACCAACATAGTTGTACTACTTACTATTGCCGCACTTGTAGCAGTATTTGTACAATATTGGGTTACCTTTAAAATCAAATTACTTACAGGTTTACTCAGTACCAATACATGTCCTAAAACGAGTATTAACATCATTTGATAAGCAAACACTAACAAACCATTAGACCAAACTCCACTCTCCCAGAATTTTAATACATCTAATGAATAACTTAAAGCTGATGTCTCAGTTGGTTTGGTAAAAACTAATGCAAGCAATAAAGTAGTTAACGTAAGTAAAATGGCAATAGTAAATGGCGAAGGAAGGTATTTTTTAAATACATTTTCTATAACCTGAGTAATTTTCATTTATTTCATTTTAAATAGCGACCAATTTAGATTACATGGTTCATGTAAAAAAACAGCATTTTTATAGTTGTTCGTTCTTTGAGAGGTCAATAAACTAAGTTTCATTTGCTAAAATAATCAAAACACAATTAAGTTATTGTTTGATATTTCAAATTAGGTATAATGAATCAATTGATTTTACCTAGTTTTGCACTATGGTTAAAGAAATTCAGGTACGCGTTAATTTAGTTGAACAACGAATTGAGGATATATTAAAAAAGAAAGCTGCTAGAAGCTTAAAAATATCTTCAAAAAACATAACCGCTGTTAAGGTTTTACGAAAATCAATCGATGCTCGTAAAAAGGAAACAATATTCAATTATAAACTTGCTGTTTATATAAACGAACCTATTCCTGAAACACCTGATTATATTTTTAACTACAAAGATGTTTCTAATGCCAAAGAGGTACATATTATCGGATTTGGACCTGCTGGTATGTATGCCGCTTTACGCTGTATTGAATTAGGGTTTAAACCCATTGTTTTAGAACGCGGAAAAAACGTTCAAGATAGACGTAGGGATTTACGTGCTATTAACCAGTTTCATACGGTAAATGAAGACTCTAATTATTGTTTTGGAGAAGGAGGAGCTGGAACCTATTCTGATGGAAAACTATATACACGAAGTTTAAAACGTGGAGACGTTCGTAGAATCTTTGAAAATCTGGTTTATCATGGTGCTACAGAACAAATTTTAATTGATGCTCATCCACATATAGGAACAAATAAACTTCCAAAAATTATTCAAAATATTAGAGAAACCATTCTTAAATATGGTGGTGAAGTTCATTTTGAAACTCGTGTCTCTGACTTTGTTGTTTCAAACAATAAAATGAAAGCTATAATTCTAAAAGACGGTACAGAAATACCAGTAAGTGCTGTTGTTTTAGCTACTGGACATTCGGCTAGGGATATTTTTGAATTGTTACATAAAAAAGATATTCAAATTAAGGCAAAATCATTTGCTATGGGGGTTCGTGTAGAACACCCTCAAGAATTAATTGATCAAATTCAATATAGTTGTTCTGGACAAAGGGATGAATTATTACCCGCCGCCGCTTATAGTTTAGTTCATCAGGTAAACAACCGTGGTGTATACTCGTTTTGTATGTGTCCTGGAGGTTTTATCGTTCCAGCTGCTACTGCAAACGGAGAAGTTGTGGTAAATGGAATGTCTCCATCTAGAAGAAATAATAAATTTGCCAATTCTGGGATTGTTGTTGAAATTAATGTTGAAAAGGACTTACCAAAATATCAACAATTTGGTGAATTAAAAGGATTACAGTTTCAAAAAGATCTTGAAAAACTTGCTTTTAATGCTGGTGGAAAAAGCCAGGTAGCTCCTGCACAACGTTTGACTGATTTTGTAGAGGGACGTTTATCAAACTCATTAAATGACACTTCGTATCAACCTGGATTAAATTCATCTCCTTTACACTCACTACTTCCAAAAATTATAGGAGGTAGACTACGAAAAGGATTTGCTGCATTTGGTAAAAAAATGCATGGTTATTATACTAACGAAGCCAATATTGTAGGGGTTGAATCAAGAACATCCTCACCTGTAAGTATTCCTCGTAAAGAAAACTTAGAACATCCACAAATAGAAGGTTTATATCCTTGTGGAGAAGGAGCTGGTTATGCCGGTGGAATTATTTCTGCCGCTATGGATGGTGAACGATGTGCTGAAGCAGTAATCGCAAAATATACTTCGTAATTTATTGGTATATACTCATGTTAAGTGGTATTTTTGCAGTCTCTAAATTTTGATGTCAAAATCATGACCAAGAAAAAAAAGAAAAAAGGAAATAAGAAACCACATGTAAAACGTTTGCATAATTATTATCAGCGAACAGGTTTTTATATGTTTATTTGGGAAAGTTTAAAAAAAGCTTTTTGGCCTATTGTTATTGCTGTAGTAGGTCTGTTATTGTTTAACAAATATGTGTACAATATTGGAGAAGGCTTAGAGGCTATGACTCAAACCTTTTCAAGGACTGGAGTATTAATCACTTTCTTTGTTTCAGAAACTATCTTAGGATTGATTCCGCCAGAAATTTTTATTGGTTGGTCTAAAAAGACCTCAGACCCAATTTTAAACTTAGCAATTTTAGCTACTTTATCTTATTTGGGTGGTTTAACAGCATATTTTTTAGGAAGAGCTTCCCTTAAAATAGATTCTGTTAGAAACTATTTAGAGGTTAAAATGGCCAAAAATTTAAAAAACACTAGTAAATGGGGTGGGTTTTTAATTTTAGTTGGAGCCTTATTACCATTACCTTTTGCTATTAGCTGTTTAACAGCAGGAATGATCAAGTATCCTTTTAAAAACGTTGTAATTGTAGGTTTGTTCCGATTTTTACGTTTTGCTCTTTACGCTTGGGCAATTTTTTCTGCACTTAATTAAAATAAATATGGGACTTACAAATAATGATATTTTTAAAAAACTTAGAGTAGCACATAAACTTAGAGATACTGATATTATTGAAATTTGCGCTTTAGTTGATTTTAAAGTTTCTAAATCTGAAATCAATGCTATTTTTAGAAACGAAAACCACCCGAAATATGTAGTCTGTGGCGATCAATTTTTAAGAAACTTTTTAAATGGATTAATTATTCATTTAAGGGGTCCGATGCCTGAGAAAAAATAAAAATATTTTCGTAAAAAAAATAAATCCGCATAAGTCTAACCTATGCGGATTATTTTTTCCCCTTAAATTCCTCTCCCATTGCTGGGCGATGATGACACAAACATACAACCTCTTTTTAGTTTACAAAATGGGATTTCCGCAATTTAAAATGTAGTTTTCCGCAAAAGGAGGTATTTATCAGGTTTTCAACCAAATAAAAGAGGGAGATTGTTTCTACAACCTCCCTTTATTATTTAATTTTATTTGATTATTAATTTACGTTTTAGTCGTTTTCCATTGACTCTTAACTCGTACATATATACACCGGTTTGAAGTTTAGTTCCTCTAATTTCTCCATTCCATTGTAATTCATGTTTTGTATTTGCTTTTACTTTTCTTGAAACAAATGTGTGTAACTTCTGTCCAAGTAAGTTATATAAACTTAGGTTTACATGGGCATCATTAGAAATACTAAAACTAATTTTGGTATATTCATCTACAGGGTTTGGTCTATTTTGAGATAGTGATAAACCATAATCTGTACTAGATTCAATTTCTTTAGCTTTTAATCTAAAAATGTATGGAGTATTCATATCTCCGAATACTTGGTTCGATTCAAACTTCTCAACGTTACCTAGCTCAGTAATATCAATTCCGTTATATAATTTAAATGTAATATTTTCAACTGGTGTATTACTTCCTACCCCAATATAGTAGTGATATGCTCCATTTATAAATTCAGCTTTAGAAACTCCTCTTAACTCATTATTTACAAAAGCTAAAATGGTTTGTGCTTCATCAGAAACAACATTTTCATCATCAATAACACCATTGATGTACATAAAATTAGCATATTTATTAACGTCTATTGTTAAATCTAAATCTTCATATAAAGGAGTTTCTTCCAACTTACTTGTAGCAATTGCTTCATTTTTTGAAGAGTTACGTGAAACAAACGACCTAGCTTCTGCATTTTTAACAATTCCTGAATAGTTAATTGCTCCTGAGTTTTGCGATTTAAAGATATATCCTAATCCTGGGGTTAAATGTGTTAAACTACCTCTCCAACCATTGGCTGTTGAATATTCAGCAAATAAACCTCTTCTTTCAATTCTATCTCCCTCACTAACTTTTGTTGAAGTAAATGATCGTAATGCGTAACCTGTACGCTGTAAATCATTTGGATAAAATGGAAGTGCGTTTCTAACATTATTTCCATTTATAACTAGGTCTTTATCTAAACTTACTGGAACACCTGTTACTTCAATATATTTCACATCTTCATGAGAAGCGGCTACATTAACTAAATATGCTTTTGTAATATCTAATTCTGTTAAACCTCCTGTGAAAACATTGTTTGTACCAAGTACTGCAATTCTGTTATCTGATAAATCAAGAATCTGCGAATTAACTGGTAATCCTTTGATTGCTGTCAATGATAATTTATTTGATGCTTCGCTATCTTTTAAATTAAAACTTAATTCTTGATATCCT
Source organism: Tenacibaculum sp. 190130A14a (assembly GCF_964048965.1). Taxonomy (NCBI): domain Bacteria; kingdom Pseudomonadati; phylum Bacteroidota; class Flavobacteriia; order Flavobacteriales; family Flavobacteriaceae; genus Tenacibaculum; species Tenacibaculum polynesiense. Next base: position 3,365,323 of record NZ_OZ040189.1, read on the forward strand.
GTTACAACTGGTATTCTTCTTCTAACTTTTTCTCCTACCGTAAACTTAACTGGTGCAGCATTCGAACCTACTGTAGCATTTGAATTAAAACTATAATTTTCAATAATCCCTTCATACTCGGTACATTCTGAAGCATCCCATATTTTAAAGTTTAAGGCTGTAGTTTCTCCAATATTTCCAAATACAGTTAAATCTACCAAACCGTTAGCTCCAACTTTTGCATATCCTCTTATTTCATTTCCTACATAGGCTTTTACGATATCATTAATGTCTGCAGAGTTTTGAGAATTAATAACTAAATTACCTTTTATATTCATTGAAAATGGATACTTGTTTTCAAATCCAGTTTCAACAGGTGGCTCCGGACACTGAACAGTTACCTCAACTCTAAAACTCTCTACTCCTAATTTTAAACCAGTTTCTTTGTTACTCGTTTTTATATAAATCGTAGCGGTATGAACACCAGGATTTAGATAATTTTTTACTTCAAATTCTAAATCTCTATTTGTTTCTGTAGCTCGAATAATATTTAATGCATCTTTGTCTGGATTTGCACCTTTGTTCACACTAAACCAAACTGGTAAGTTTTCAAAAGTATATGCCACATCTACTCCTCCCTCTTCGTTAATCAAATCAATATAATCGATCAATGTTGCTTCTCCCTGATTTTGTGTTATCGAGATGTTGTTATGACTCCACTTTAACTTACTTCTATTTACAATAAAACTCCAAGATGTTTTGTCTATCTTATTTCCTAAAGGATCTTCTAACTTTTTATCTTTTACAAAAACGGTTAATCGTGCTCCTTCTACGAATTCTAAGTCTGAAATTTTCATATTGAAATTAATAATGGTATTATTTTCAGACATGGTTGTTGTAAATTGAATGTCCTCCACAGTTTTTGTTTCATCTAATGGAGCTGCCTCTTCATTGGTTATAAAATCAATACCTGATGCGGTTGTACCTTGCGCATTTCCAGTAAAATCTTGAATTGCTTCATCAGGATTTCCATTTATTCCTTGCTTTGCCAATGTATTATTATTGAAAACAAAATATGCTTCTAAATCATTTTCATTTCCTAATAACTGGTTTTTGAAATTACTTGCAATTTCTAATGGAGATCTTGCAGATTGCCATAGTCTCATTTCATCTATAGAACCTACAAAAGAATCTGTTGCCCCTATTGAAGATATTATGAAATCCTCTGTATTTACTTCATTACTTATGGTAGAAATATTTCCTGAACCAACTTCTCCTCCGTTAAAATAAATAAGAGCATTCCCATTTGTTTTATCTAATACAACCGCTACATGAGTCCAAGTAAATGGTTGTAATCCTCTTATTGATTTTACTCCATCATTTGTAATAATCTTACCATCTGGCATTAATGAAACGTGGTAATTTGATCCTTTTTGAACAATTGGCACATTGCTTCCTGATGGATACTTTGATGGGTTGACCCACATTTCAATAGTCAATTTATCTTCTAAGCTAAACTTATCATTATGAGGAACAGTAATAACATCTGATACATTATCTAATTTCACCGACGTTAATGGCTTTGGTACTCCTCCTAAGATTCCACGCATTGCCAATGAATTTAAGTTTACTGTTGCTGGATTAATTGGAGCTGAGAATTTAGCCGAAATAGTTCCTGTGGTAAAGATCCCTCCATTATCTGGTGTTGTTAAAACCAATTGAGGTGCTTGTCTTGCTATTTTCCCTGATACAAAAGGAGTTGGGTTTTTCCTATTATTTGGATTATCTGAACCACCATCTCCACATACAGGTACAATTCTAAAGTTATATACTCCATCTGTTAAACCAGAAACATCTGCACTATATTCTACTTGATCTGTCTTTGAATTTAAATGTTGTTTTAATGTTTGTAAATCTAGCTTTCTTAATATTTTAGGTGAATTATTACCTTCAATTGTATATTCTAAATCTACAGAGAAATCATTATCATCTGACATGTCTTTTAACTCAGGAATTCTAAAGTTAAAGTCGAGTTTCTTTTTATCAGAACCATTTACCACCCAATCATTTTGTGGTGCATCTGAGGTAATTTCTTCAATACAAGCTCCTGTAAAATGTGCGGTTACTAATATTTCAGCATACGGTTTTATACCAACTTCATTATACTCATCTACACCATAAGAACGGTATCTATCTCCTGTTTGTTCACACTCAGAGTACATTTGAATTTTTATATTCTCATAAGAAATTTCTGAAGGAGCATCTGTTCCTCTAGAGATACGTAATTGCGCCTTGATTTCTTTCCTTACTCCTGTAGGAGAACTTGAATCCAAATCAAATACAAATTTTGACGATGTTGTTGGTTCAAAAATTGGTGATTCATTCAAATTCACCACAGCACCTAAAGGATTCGAAGCACCTGACATACCTACAATATAGGTTTTTCTTGTAGCATCTTTTGCTATTTGGGTATTACGTAGCGTTAAATTGTATAATATAGATTCATCTCCTGTACCATAACCAACTACCTTATCTACAATTAATTCTACTCCTTCTCTAGGAACAGTTCCAGATTCGAAAGGACAAGAACTTCTTCCAGCATTTGTTAAGAACATTGGTGTATCATATTCTGGATCTCTCTTTATTAACACATCAAAGTGATCTCCCGCATCGTCATCACTCAATGTGAAACTATCTACTCTATTGTTTCCATTCTCATCAGTATCGGTTCTACTGTTAAAGTTATGTACTTTGGTTTCGTTGTTTAGCGTAAGTCCAACTCCAAAGACTGTAAAATCTGTTGAAAAACTAACACCTACATAAGGTCCTCCACTAAATGAATTTCCAGTACTTTTTGTTTTTCCTCTAGATAAGGTATAACTAATCTCTGTTAAGGCATCAAATGTAATTCGCTTATCTAATACAGAAGCATTTAACCCTGCACCACTCTGACCAACATCATTGTCATTAGTTAGTTTCTTAGTGGTTGAACTAAAATCAGGAGCATTATCAAAATATGCTTTGGTACGCTTATCATGATTCTTTTTTATAATTGCTTTCCACCTAGAGATTTGATGTAAGTAATTCTTGATGTCTTTATCTTCTCTATCATTTGGTGTACTTGCCAAAAGCTTTTCTAAGGTACCTTCTAAATCTAAATAATCTCTATCGTCTGGCGCTGTTTCAATATTGTTGTTTTTATCATATTTAGCTATTGCCAACTGATATAAATTAGGGATTACAATATCATTTAAACTCTGTTTTGTATAAATAAAAGGAGTTACGGTAGATGGCTTTGCAACCTTGTCTGAATTTTGAACTACCGGTGAACAACCATTTAATTTTAACACTTGCCCTGTTCCAAACGTAATTACTTTTGACGTTCCAATAAATACATCTGCATCTTCGCCTACATAAGTAGGATCTGAAGGAGTAGAAACTGATTGTTCTAAAGTAACCGTTTCTGAATTACCACTATGTCTTACATAGTCAAATTTTCCACCAATTAAACCTTTGGTATCACTACTTGTTTGTAATACTGGATTTACAAAACCTGCCACTGTTCCAACTCCTAATGGTGCTGCAACAACTCCTGTTAGGATTTGTTTTTTAACTTTTAACTTGGCTCCTATTGAATTATCAACTTCTAAACCTATACCATTTTCTGCTGAAAAAGAATAAGAGTAGGTGGCTCCTTTTGCCAACGTTGAAGAACTATTATCTCCAGGAGGATCATGTAACACAAAACCTACTTGAGGATCTATCAATGTAAAGTCTGAATTTCCTTGACGAGCACCTAAAATAATTGCTTTTTTAGTAATGGAAGCTGTTCTACCGTTGTGTTCAGCAGAGATTAAAAAACTTCTTGTATGGTTTCCTAAGAAATTAGGCGATGAAACTTGTGTAAAAAACTCCAATACTCCTTGACTTAAACTATTCCCTGATAAATTACTATCTGATAAAATAGCATCACCACCCAAAGTAATTTCAGCACCTTCTACTGGACACATATTAGCTCCATACCTTTCAAAAACCTTTACGTCCATTTTAAAACCATCATGAGAGTTAAAAGTATAGCTTCCGTCACAGGTACTATTTATTTGTTCTCCTACATAATCTCTCATATTATCTACATCTCTAACTCCCGCCATATCGAATTTATATAACTCAATTTCTAGTTCGATATCGTTTCTAAATTCAAAATCATAAACTACATTTTTACGTCTTAAATCTATAATGGGACTATTCAATAGTCTATTGGTATCTGTATTGGTAATTTCAACACGATATTGCCCTGGTAATAAATCATTTATTGTAAAAACAGTTGCATCATTGTTAAAGTTAGCAGCATTGATTGTTTTTTCAAACTTAGGAAATTCAATATCCGTTCGAACAATTCTTCCTGTCCAAGCTCCCACACTATTGTTACATGGAACTACTATATTTCCAATAAAACTTCGTCTGGTAGTATTTTCAAAATTCACATTCTGTAAAGGTTCTTCCAATACAACTTCATAGCTATTTCCTTCTGGATTTAAACCTGTATTAGTCGCTTTATATGTATATTGTATTTCTCGTACATATTGTTTATGTGATGTATTATCAAAGCTACATCCTCCTTCAAATTGTAAATAATTATTCTCTACAGTACTTACAATAGAATTGATTGCTTTGGTTCCATATTTTTGATCAAAACTATAAGATAATTGTAATTGTGATTCTTCAGGTGAAAGGTACTTTCCTTCTAATATCTTTAGTATAGCTTCTTCCTCTAAAGCCGCTGTTCTATACTCTAGTAAATCAACCTGAGATTTTGAAAAATTCACATAGCCATCTACAGTTTCTTCTGCCCCGACAAATAGATTTCCAGCTGTTATAAGGTTACTTAACGATGTGTTTTTTCTTTTACTATTTACATAAAGAGACATCGTTCCTTTTTCCTTATTGTAATTTACAGCAAAGAACGAAAATTGCCCTACACTATTGGATGGTAAGACTTCCGATAGCTTTTCTTGGTTACCGACATAAACCTTTAACGTACTATTGTTTATTAGTTTTAATGATACATCTCCCCAATCTAAAATAGTTTGAATAGCAATAACTTGCTCATCTACATTGGTTTTTAAATATGGTTTTATAAATCCAGACCACACAAAACTTTCTCCATTATTAGCTATAGATTTTAAAGAACGAGCATATCCTGTTACTCCATCAAATTGTAAACTTCCTTCATTTAATAATTCTTCATTAGTTAATGATGGTACTGGATTAGGAGTAATAATATGTCTTCCAGGAGCAGTTTTTATGGCATATGTTCCTGTATTATCAGTAGTTACTTTATCATCTTCATTACTTTGAATTACAGATCCATCTACTTTTAATGAAGTCCCTTTTATTACAGGATATAATTCTTCTCCCACTTTATATGAAATTACTCCCGTAACCGGTAGACTAGATACATCGTTGAAGTTCACATCGTTTACCTCCGCGCCATTTAATCTTCTTGGTACTCCAACTACTCTGTTTTTAGGTAAGAAATCGAATCGTGGTTTTGATGGCTTTATTGTATACTCAAACTTATTGTCATTGTTTGTTACACCTTGTATACCTGTATTCAACGTATTAAACTCATAGTTTCCTGTTTCATTTGTAAAAGTGGCATATGTAATTTGTGGTTGTTCTTCTGCAGGTAAACGCTCTAAATCCTCTTCCGTTTCAGCAATATATTCACCTCTTCTAGTTGATGAAAAATTAAATACTTTACGACTACTATTGAAATCAAAACGGTAGTATGCAAACAAATCACTTACATCTCCTCCAATAATATGGTTTGCATAGTTTTTTAATTCTAGTGATGTTCTTGGTGTATTCCATAAACGAACCTCATCGATATAATAAGTTACGTTGGTCGTTTCGCTTAGATAAAATGTATTTACATTACTTAAATCTAAGTTAAATGGTGTTGAAGTACTTGCATTATTTATTGGTTCTCCATCTTCATAAAGAACTCCTCCTGTAGTATTAAATGCAAAAGCATAATGATGCCAATTGGTATCTGATGTTCTTGCTCCTTCTAAGTATGTACTTCCATTTAACCTAACTACTATTTTATCTTCTTGAAGAACTAATTCACTATTTCCGATTTTAAAAATCTTATTTTCTCCTTGAGATACACTCGGAGTTTTATACCAAAACTCTAAGGTTGCTCCTCCTTTAGCTTTTCTAAAAGCATTGATATTCTTAATAAGTAATGGTTTTTTCTCTGGTATAAACTTAAGAGCTCCTCCTGGATTTACATTTCCTTCAGCTATAGCTTCTACTTTTGCATACTTCGTTGCTACACGAGAAGATGTTTCTATAATTCCACTTACTTTTCCATTTGGCAATACAAATCCAACATCTTTACCTGATAATGTCGTTGCTCCATTTTTCTTAGCTTCTACCGTATACTCATATAATTCGTTTGGCAGTATTCCTTTGTCTACAAAAAATAAAGATTCTGAGGGACTTCTTGTTTCTGTATCTTTTAAAGAATGGATTTCTGTACTGGTTGTTCCTGATCTTAAGTTTCTTCTTTTAATTTCATAGCTCTCAACATTTCTAACATGTTGCCACTCTATTAAAACTCCATTAGCTCCTGATAAAAGTGTATTATCAATACCATCTCCATCACTAGCACGTACTATAATTTTATTTAAGTTTAGTACTGGGTGTTGTATATCTGAACCTATTCTTCCTACTTCATTTGTTTTTAAATTTGAAGAAAATTCTGCTTCCTTCACTAAATTGTCGTTAGGAAAATATTCATACAATAAGTTTTCCCAAGAAATAGAAGTAAGTACATTTCCTCCCAAATAATCTTCATTTCTATAATTTGTGTTTGTATACACAATCTCCAATCCGTTATTTTTCAATTCTTCCAACGAATTTTGAGTTTCTTTATAGAAAGTTCGGTACTGTTCTTCTTGAATTTGTTTTTTACTTTTTACAGTAGACCATCCTCTATATTCGGCTAAAAACAGATCTGTCTTTTTATTTGTTAAAAAGTACAATTCTTGGACATCAAAAGTAAGTTTGGTACTATAAAAATATTCAACTCCATCAATATATACTCGTAACTCATTATACTCTTTATCTAATGTAATTGCATAATGATGCCATGTATTTTTAAACAATCTTTCTGTAAGTAAGAAATCACCTACTTGCTCAATACTTCCTACTCTTAAAGAAATCTTGTCTTCTTCTACACGAAGTGTAAATTCTTTTGCTCCGGTTTCTAAGTTTGAAAATTGCCATTTTACCACTTCATTAATCCCTGAAGTTCCAGTATTATGCATTCCCCAAAACTCGATGGTTGCTTTATTATTTATTCCGCTATTTAATAAACTATTTAGTTTAGTTTGAGGGTTAAAAATTCTATGATACTTTCCTTTACTTTGTATTTGCAATACAGCCAAATCATGCGATTGTTGTGCATATAACAAAGAAAATGAATGCAATAGAGCTATTATTAAACAGCCTATAATTCTATTTTTTCTCATGTTTATTATTTTAAAGTACGTTTGCTATTTTTTCCATGGTAAACCTGTATTGATCTCCCACTATTTTTCCTGTGGTTAACTCTTGATTATTACCATCTTTAAATTCTTCTAGTTTTATGATATTACCTTCTTTTTGTACCAAGCCTTTGTTAAGGTTACTTAAAGGTGATATCAATATTTTACCTTGACCAGCAAACTGAATTCTCCATGTGTAGTTATCTAACTCATTAAAGTTTTCTATAGTAGAAAAAACTACATCACTTGAGGTATTACTAAATTTTAAAAAGTGATTTTTTTGTTTTGCAGATGCTATTAAAACGTTACCTCTTTCTAATCTCTTTAGAATAAAAGACTGTAAATAACCATCTTTTTCATTTAGATTAGAACTCGATTTTTTTAATAACTTAATTGAATTATTAGAAGTATTATGGTATAACACCATTTCGTTTCCATCTACAACATTAGCATTTGTAAACCTAAATAACTCTATATCTTGAGCAAAGGCCATCCCTGCACCTAAAACATATAGGTACAAAAACAACATCAATTTGTTTTTCATGTCTCTTACTTATTTTTTGTTGATTGTATAGCCTCTTTTATAAGTGCTAGCTCCTTTTGTAGTTGTTCAATTTTTTCTTCTTGAGAAATAGTATGTAGGGTAAGTTCTTCTACTTTTTCTACTAAAATTGTGTTGATTTGTTTTAGATTCATACCATTAGCTACTACCTCCTTTTCAGATGGCATATTAGGCAAATGCTTATGCTCTTTTATATAGATAGCTACTTCTTTTAAAGGCATTAATCTATAGCTTTTAGAAAACACATAATCTGGAAATGATCCTACATTCAAAACAACACTATCTAAAGTTAAAACTCCGTTTCTTAAACTTGCCATTTCAACATTATTACCATTTAAGAAAGTTATTTTTTCATTTGTACTATGCCCTAAACTTAACCTACCACTACTATTATAAGAAACACTACCAAATGTACCTTCTTGAATTTGAGCACTATTTACTGAGATATTGTTATTAAAAATACCAGTATTAATTGTTAAAACACCATCATGAATTTTTGCCATTTCTCCATTTGCACTATTTCTAAAAGAAATAATATCGTCTCCATTATTATCTACATCTGGATGCAAAATTATTGGCCCCCAACTTTGGTACTCTCCTGTATCTATTCGAATATTTTTGTTTTTTACATGTATTCCTTCGGTTGGTGTTATTCCTAAACCAATTTTAGAAAAAGTGCTCGTTCCAGACACATTTAAGTTGGTATTTATTTGTACATTTTTCCTAAAATAAGTTAACCCATCGAAGTACACTTCTTTATCAAAAAAAGTTCTCATTAAATGAACATTGTTAGCAGGAGTAAAATATGCTAACTTCTTATTTGCAGCATACAAAACAACTCCTTCATTACCTCCTTTCGCATCGGTATCGGCTCTAATATCAATTCCTCTCACAGTTTGGATAACATGTTGTGCTTGTGTAATACTTGCTCCAAATAATAAACCTAGTAGTGTAATTTTCTTAAACATCTTCATTTTTTAATTTTTAGCTTTTAACGAATGATACTCCTTTTCTAAATTTGAAATTCTTTCTAAAAGATTTTCCATTTTTTTCTCCGCTTCTTTTGCTTTTTTCAATGCTCCAGAAAGCTTCGTTATTTTTTCTTCTTGAGAAATAAGATAAAGTGTTAGTTCCTCAACTTTCTCCACTAAAACCGTATTAATTTGTTTTATATCCATTCCCTTAGCTATTACTTCAGCTTCAGAAGGCATATTTGGTAAGTGTTTATTTTTCTTTATAAAAATTGCTACATCTTTCAAAGACATTAGTTTATATTTCTCTGAAAAAACATAATCTGGAAATGAGCCTACATTTAATACAACTTTATCTAAAGTTAAAACTCCGTCTTTCAATGTGGCCATTTCGTTATTTTGACCATTTACAAAAGTTATCTTTTCATTTTCACCATGCCCTAAGCTAAGTCTACCTGTACTATTGTTATAGGATACACTTCCAAAAGTTCCTCCAACGGTAGAAATACTATGATTAAAAACACCTCTATTAGTTGTAAAGACACCATCTTGCAAAGATGCCATTTCCCCGTTTTGACTATTTCTAAATGAAATTTTATCATCTCCTGTATTATCAACATCTGGATGAAATATTAGCTGTCCCCAACTTTGATATTCTCCATTATCAACTCTAATATTTTGATTTTTTACGTGTATAGCTTGTAAAGGAGTTGTTCCAATTCCTATTCTCGAAAAAGTACTATTTCCTGAAGCACTTAAACCGCGGCTAAAGTTTGCTCCTCTAGCAAATGAAGCATCTCCATCTGAATAAAAACGCCCTTTAACTCTTAACTCTCTATTGGCTTTAAAGTTTACTTCAGAAATATTTCCTGTTGTGTAAGATCGAAAAGTAGTTATCGTACCTCCTCTAACTCCTCCGTTGATAAAAAGCCCTTCAGATCCCTGATGACTTCCATCTGTATCGAAGTAAATTATGTGGGTACTCCCTTGGGCTTTTAGATTATAACTGACACATAACAATGCGCCAATTAAAAAAATTGTTTTTCTCATGTATACTTATTTAATGGTTAAAAATTCTAACTAACTAGTAGTTAATTTCAAGCCCACAAAATTCAATTAAGAAAAACCATTCGATTTAACTAGAATCACCATTTAACCATGGTCACTATTTAACACACATCAATATTTGACCTACATCACATTTAACACCATCGTAAAACCCACTAATTAAGACACTTATATTTTACACAGAAGAAATTAATATTGATCACTTTTCTTAAAGCCTTCAATTTTATTTTTTTATTAAATAAATTAACATTTATTTAACATTTTACACTAAATTCGTTTTAACCAGAATGTTAAAACCGAGTTCATGAAAAAAACATGTACTTTTTCTAAAAAGTTGTAACGGTTTCCTTAGCTTCAATTTTATACTTATAAGAATTATTTATGACGCATAAGTATTTCATATTAAAGAGTCATAGGGTTTTCTTTTTGCACACTGTTTAGATAGAATGTAAGAACATTATATAATTTACTACTAAATAACGGCTTACAGGTTTAAGTACAAATTAATTTAAATAATTTATAATGATTTTAGAGTCCCTCATTAATTGTAACGAATCAACTACTAGATTAATTCAATCTTATGCTATTAAAAAGAAATATATTTCAGGTGATCCTATTTTACTAAAGGATGTTCCTTTAAATCATAGTGCTATTATAATTAAAGGTGTTTTAAAAGCACATCTTGATCAAGACGATAGTTCGCTGTTACTTTATCATATTTCCCCAGAAAACAATCCAATTATAGCACTAATGAACATGACAGAAGCTCAGGCTTCCCCTATTTCAATTACTGCAATAGAAGATAGCATCTTATTATGGTTTCCTAATGATAAAATTGCCGAATGGCAAAGCACTTATTTGTCCTTTAAAAAAGCGATTATCAATTCTAGTGAATACAATATTAGCACTATGGTATATAGACTAAAGAACTTACTAACCCATTCTTTAGAAAATCGTTTGTTTTATTATTTAAAAAACAAGTCAAACATTTATCAGAAAAAGGAAATTCATATTTCAAGAGCTGAAATTTCTTCAGATTTAAAAACTCCCCAAGCTTCTATTTCTAGAGCTATTAAACGTTTAGAAAATCAGCATAAAATCATTGGAAAACCAAGGTCCATACAGCTGGTAGTGTAATTTTAAACTCACATAAATTTTATAGATACGGTTTATATATATGTAAACCTAAAGGCTCATTTTACCCTATTTTTTAAGGGCAAAAAATGCTATAACCAACTAACCTAACAAACTAAACATATGCTAGAAAACTTACCACTATCTCAAGAGGTTATCGATCTTTTTAAAAAACATGGAAACCTTTTACATTATAAAAAAGGATATCTATTACAAAGCTGTCGTCGCTTCGACCAAGGTGTATGTATTTTAACCTCTGGAATTGTCAAAATATCAATAAATCATAACAATAAAAAAATTCTACTATATCATATTGATTGCAGTAGTCCACAAATAATGAATTATACCAATAGTCCTAATATCTCTTCTGAAATAATAAGTAGTACTGTTTTAAAAGATGCAACCATCTTAAACATTCCTAATAGTTTATTCTTAGAATGGACAAGTACTTATACTGAACTAAGAGATTTTATGGTTAGTTCATTTCAATATCATTACATGAATATTATTACAAAAACCCAAGAAATTAGTAATCAACCTCTAGACACTCTATTACTTAACTACATACAAACAAAATCTAAACTCTATAAAAGTTCAGAAATCAAAATACCTCTTCTAGAAATTTCTGAAGATTTAAACTTTTCACGAGAAGCAATATCTAGAAGTTTAAAAGTACTTGAAAAGAGCGAGAAAATTATTCGAAAAACAAGATCAATTATATTGCTGGATCCCTAACTTCTAAAGTTTTCCATAAAAAAAAGCCTATGAATTAATCCATAGGCTTTTTTTATATCTTATTGATTTTCTCGTTTAGAACGGTAAATCATCTGGTTCGTTAGCAGATAAATCTGGAGCTGGCTCAAACTGATCTGGAGCTGGCATTCCTTGTGGTGCTGCTTGTGCTAAGTTTTCAATTCTCCATCCTTGAACAGAGTTAAAATACTTCGCTTCTCCTTGAGGGTTAATCCATTCTCTTCCTCTTAAATTGATAGACACCTTTACATCTTGCCCTACTTGGTAACTGTTTAATAAGTCACACTTGTCTTGAATAAACTCAATTAATATCATTTGAGGATATTGCTCATCAGTAGTCACAACCATTTCACGCTTCCTGAATCCGTTCGATCCAAAAGTTTGTGTTTCATTGATCAATTTAATCTTCCCTATAACTTCCATATTCTTAACTATTTAATTAAAAGCACTTTCCACGCGCTTTCTACATCATTTTTTTGTAAATACTCTTGTGCAAATGTATGCTTTTTTTCAGTGCTAATAGAAACATATTCTGGATGTTCTTTAGCAAAGTTATTAACAGTTTCATTAGTAGGAAGCTTTTCTACATTACCTAACATACCTAAATTATTTCCTGTTAAAACAGTACTATTTCTAATTTCAAATGGAATTTGATCTACCCCAATTCCTAAAGTAGATATTGGTTTTGGAATTTCAAAAAAACCATCTCTTGCTCTAGAATAAAAACTTCCTCCTGCTCTAGCTACCAAATCTATCTTATATTGGTCTATACTTCCATCTTCAGCTAGAACATCTTCATTTATATGGAGCTTTACCACTTCACAAACAATTAAATTTCCTGCTCCACCTTCTGACCCTGTGTATATTATGTCGTTCACTTTACACTCAAATTGAACTGGCGACTCAGCTACTCTAAAAGGTTTTACCTCATCTGAAGGTAACATTGTTAAACCAGCTTTTTCAAACTCATTTACTCCTTTAGGGTACATAGTACTACTTAACGACATTTGTTGAACAATGTCATAGTTTACAATATTAATTACAACTTCTTTGGTTTCTTCAGCATTATCTAACGTATGTTTTGTTGTATTTGCTCTTACACTTCTAGCCGGAGAAAAAATCATGATTGGAGGGTTTGCTCCAAAAACATTAAAAAAACTAAAAGGTGATAAATTTGGATTCCCATCACTATCAATGGTACTAGCAAATGCTATAGGTCTTGGAGCAATAGCTCCTAATAAATAACTATGTAATTTTCCTGTAGGTAAATCTTTAGGATCTAATGATAACATTGTCTAATATTTTTAATGTAAATATACTACGGATTTATAAATTAAGTTATTGTAAAGAATAGTTATATTTGGATAATGAGTTTTTTTATGAATACTTATTGGTTGAAACGATTTGGAATTTTAATTTCCTTTGGAATCGTTACTTTAATTTTATGGAATACCTATTCTTTTTTTAAGCTTTTTAAAGAAGAAGAACGTGCAAAAATGGAGGTGTACGCTTCTGCTATAAAAGAGCTAGCAGCAAATACTGACTTAAATGCAAATATTAATCTTGAAAATAAAGTTTTTGAAACAATTAAGAACATCCCAGCTATTTCAGTTAATGAGCATGGAGAAATTAAATACACCTATAACTTAGACTCCATTAAATCTAAAAACCCTAACTATCTTAAGGAGCAATTAAATCTAATGAAAAAACAAAATGCTCCAATTATTATTGAATACCAAAACACCAAAGAGTATGTTTATTACAGAAACTCTGATTTATTATATAAACTAACCTATTACCCGATAGCACTTCTTTTAATTCTAGCGCTATTTTCTACAATTATATATTTAGTGTACCGCTCCAATAAAGTTGCCGAACAAAATAAATTATGGACAGGTATGGCTAAGGAAACTGCGCATCAAATAGGAACTCCTCTATCTTCTCTATTGGGTTGGATTGAAATCTTAAAAACTGAAAATATTGATCCATCTTATATCAACGAAATGCAAAAAGATGTAGATCGTCTTAGTACAATAGCCAATCGATTTTCAAAAATTGGTTCTCTACCAGAATTAAAAAAACAAGACATTGTTCTTATAACCAAAACCACCTTCAATTATCTTCAATCTAGAGGATCAAGACATACAAACTTTTCTTTTTCTTCAGATAAAAATGACTTGTATACTAAATTAAATACGGAACTATTTGGATGGGTTATTGAAAACCTCATTAAAAACGCGATTGATGCAATGCAAGGTAAGGGAGATGTAACAGTTACTATTTTAGAAACTCCTAAAAAAGTAAAAATACTGGTTTCTGATACTGGTAAAGGAATCGCCAAATCACAATTTAATCAAATTTTTAAACCTGGTTTTACAACTAAAAAAAGAGGTTGGGGATTGGGCCTTTCACTTTCTAAACGTATAATAGAAGATTACCATAATGGTAAAATACACGTACTAAAATCAGAACTAGGAAAAGGAACTACTTTTGAAATTCTTTTAAACAAACTATAAATATTTAATTTCTAAGAAACAATATATACGAATCAAATGGGTTCAATCTCTATAGTTTCTATAACGAAATTATTTGGACTGATTTCGACAACTATTTCGTATTTATCTTTGAACCCTTCATCCAAAAACCTCAAAATAATTTCCTTTCTAGCCAAACAGGAATTATTTTCTATGTAGTTTTCAATTTCCTCATAAGAAAAAGATAATACTATGTAGTTGTAAACTTTTTTTCCTTCGATTACACTCACTCTCTTCATTATCTGTAACTAAGTCAAGACTTAATTTTTCAAAAACCCTTTCCTTTAAACTATCTAAATACTTTAAACTAAACTCTCTTTCAAACTCCTTAAGTATCTTTTCTAAAGTTTCAAATCCGGACATATCATTCTCTGGTTGATTAAAAACCTGAAACTCTATATCCAGAATAAGATTTAACTTAACAAAGTCATAAGTACCTGTCATGTATCGATTATTATACTTATCAGGTTCACTTAATTTATCTAGCTTAAAGTAATTAGATATTTTCATCTATTTTTTAGAAGACTTCTAAGCTTTGATTACTCAAAGCTTTGAGCTATTTTATTGGCTACCTCTACAAACTCTTCCTTTGCGAGTTTTTCTTTTTTAACAAATTGCATATCTGCCATTGTATTTATAGGAATTAAATGTACATGTACATGGGGTACCTCTAAACCAATTACACTCATTCCAATTCGTTTACAAGGAACTGCCTTTTCTAACGCCTTTGCAACTCTATAAGAAAAAGACATTAAACCATCGTACTCTTCTTTTGATAAATCGAAAATCTTGTTTTCTTCTCTTTTTGGAATGACCAAAGTATGTCCTTTTGCATTCGGATTAATATCTAAAAATGCATAGTAGTTTTCGTCTTCTGCTATTTTATATGAAGGAATTTCTCCCTTAACTATTTTTGTAAAAATACTTCCCATTATTTTCTTCTTGTTTTCAGTAAAAATAAAAAAAGCGCTGCTTACGCAACGCTTCTTTATAAATTATTTTCAAACATCTTATCTTGATATATCCATAATTTCAAACTTCATAATTCCATTAGGAACTTGAATTTCTGCAATGTCTCCAACCTTCTTACCTAATAATCCTTTACCTATAGGTGAGTTTACAGATAACTTACCATTTCTTACATCACTTTCACTATCTGCAACAAGCGTATAAGAAAACTCCATTCCGTTTACTGTATTTTTAATTTTCACTATAGAATGAATCAATATTTTTGATGTATCTAATTGACTTTCATCAATAATACGAGCACTCGCAACAACATTCTTTAATTTAGCAATTTTAGTTTCTAATAAAGATTGCTCTTCTTTCGCTGCATGATACTCTGCATTTTCACTTAAATCCCCTTTATCACGAGCATCCGCAATTTCTTGAGAAACTCTTGGTCGCTCTACTTGCTCTAAATGTGCTAATTCATCTTTTAATTTCTTTAATCCTTCTTCAGTATAATATGAAATATTGCTCATTTTTTCTTCTTTTTAATCCGACATCAAGACTTCTATTTACAGAGGTCTTCCAATATACTTTTGCCTAAGTACTAATCAGGCTTTTAAAATTCAAAAATCCCACACCTATAGGAATGAGATTCTCTTACAAATGTACAAAATATTTGTAAATTCGTCACGTTACATTATCAATACAATATAGTTTTAATGAGAAAAATACTTTCCTTATTCGTTTTTATAGTATTTTATGGTTGCGGAAGCGAAATAGTGCAAAACACTTGTTTTAATGGTGTTAGATTAAATGAAGTAATTAATCTAAGTAACCCTGAATTTATCGACTTACAGGTACCCAATGGTAGTGCTATTACAAGAATTGGAGGAAGAACTGTTCTTGTTATAAGAAGAAATAGTCATTATCAAGCTTTCGATCTAGAGTGTCCTGAAAAAAATTGTGGTAGTCCAATGACTTATGATGGATTAAAATTAAAATGCCCATGTGACAATAAAGAGTACAACTCATTAAATGGATCGCCTTTAAACAACGAAGGTTGTTTTGCTCTAGAATACAATGTTTTACAAATTAATAGTTCTTCTTTGCAAATTAGCCGATAATTAAGTTTTCACAACCCAATAAGATTCTTATTTTTGCGCTAACAACAACACAACTAATTAATTTTTAACGTGAAAAATTATTTTTCGTCTTCCTTTAGACTAGGAGTTCTAGGTGGAGGACAGTTAGGTAAAATGCTGCTATCTGAAACTCAAAAATTTGATGTTTTCACTGTAGTGTTAGACGCAAACAATGAAGCTCCATGTGCACAAATTTGTAATGAATTTCATCAAGGAGACTTATTAGACTTTGATACCGTTTACAATTTTGGTAAACAAGTAGATTTATTGACTATTGAAATCGAAAATGTTAATATTGATGCACTCGACAAGTTAGAGGCTGAAGGTTTAACAATATATCCAAAACCTAAAAACTTAAGAGTAATTCAAAGCAAAGCTCAACAGAAAAAATTCTACAGAGATCATAACATTCCTACTGCTGAATTTAATCATTACGCTTATTTAGAAGAACTAAAGCATTCTTATGAAAATGATATTATAGAATTTCCATTTGTTTGGAAAGCTGCTCGTTTTGGTTATGATGGCAACGGCGTTAAAGTAGTTCGAAATATAGTAGATTTAGAAAGTTTACCTGCTGGCGAATGTATAACAGAAAAGTTAATTCCTTTTAAAAACGAGTTAGCTGTAATTGTTGCTCGAAACGAACAAGGAGAAACAAAAACATATCCTGTAGTAGAAATGGAATTTCATCCAGAAGCTAATCAGGTAGAATATGTAATTTGTCCTGCTCGTATAGCAAATACAGTTGCCACAAAAGCACGTGAAGTTGCTCTAAAAGTAGCAGATTCTTTCGATTTTGTTGGTTTACTTGCTGTTGAAATGTTCCAAACAGAAAACGACGAGATTTTAGTGAACGAAGTAGCTCCAAGAACGCACAACTCTGGACATTATTCTATAGAAGCAAGTTATACCAATCAATTTGAACAACACTTGCGTAGCATATTAAACCTTCCTTTAGGTAATACAGAAAGTAAAGTAGCTGGTATTATGGTTAATTTGGTAGGGGCAGAAGGATATACTGGAAATGTTGTCTATGAAAACATTGAAGATATCCTAAAAATAGATGGTGTCACACCCCATATCTATGGAAAAACAATTACCAAACCTTTCCGAAAAATGGGGCATGTTACTATTGTAAATACTGATATTAATGAAGCTAGAAGAATAGCCCAAAAAGTAAAAGAAACTATTAAAGTTATTAGTAAATAATTTCTCGAACTTATTCGAGGTCATAAAAAAGAATACATATGGTAGGAATTATCATGGGAAGCGACTCTGATCTTCCAATAATGCAAGAAGCAATTGATATTTTAGAAAGCTTTGACATTCAAGTTGAAGTAGACATTGTTTCTGCACACAGAACACCAGAGAAATTATTTCATTATGCAAATAATGCACACAAAAGAGGCGTACAAGTAATTGTTGCTGGTGCGGGAGGAGCTGCGCATTTACCTGGTATGGTAGCAAGTATGAGTCCGTTACCAGTTATTGGAGTTCCTGTTAAAAGTAGAAATTCTATTGATGGATGGGATTCTGTGTTATCTATCTTACAAATGCCCGGTGGAGTTCCTGTAGCAACAGTTGCTTTAGATGGGGCAAAAAACGCTGGTATCCTAGCGGCACAAATTATTGGAGCTTCTGACAAATGTGTTTTAGATAAGATTGTTGCTTATAAAGAAGGTTTAAAACTTAAGGTTGAAAAAGCTTCAGAAAGAGTAAAAAAATAAGTACATTAGTACACTGTTTTACAAACCTCACAGATTCACATTTGTGAGGTTTTTTCAATTTTAAAAGAGAATTTTATGACTAAAAATCCTTTATTACAAGATTTCAACACTCCTCCTTTTTCTCAAGTAAAAGAGGAAAACTATAAACCTGCAATACAAAAAGCAATTGAACTTGCTAAAGAAGAAATTAATACAATTATAGAAAACTCAGATACTGCAACCTTCGAAAACACCACTGAAGCTTTAGATTATGTTGGAGACAAACTAGATAGGGTTACCTCAATTTTCTTTAATTTGAATTCTGCCGAAACCAACGAAGAAATTCAAAAAATAGCAAAAGATATTTCTCCTTGGTTAAGTGAATTTAAAAACGACATGATTTTAAACGAAGCTTTATTCGAAAGAGTGAAAATAGTTTATGATCAAAGAGAACAATTAGAATTATCTTCTGAGCAAAGTATGCTTTTAGAAAAACAATATAAAGGTTTTTCTAGAAACGGAGCTGATTTAAATAATACTGATAAAACAGAGCTGCGTAAACTTGATGCAGAGCTAGCAAAACTAGCTCTTCAATTCGGAGAAAATGTGCTCGCCGAGACCAATTCTTATGAGCTTTTATTGACTGATGAAGAGGATCTTGCTGGACTACCAGATGGAGCAAAAGAAGCCGCAAAACTCTTGGCTCAACAAAAAGGATATGAAGGATGGTTAATTACGCTTGATTATCCGAGCTATATTCCTTTTATGACCTATGCAGAAAATAGAGAGTTGCGAAAAAAGCTATCTATTGCTATGGGTAAAAAAGGATTTCAACAAAATGATTTTAATAATGAGAAGATTGTTTTAGAAATTGTTCATCTTCGACATAAACGAGCAAACTTATTAGGATATAAAACCCATGCTCATTTTGTCTTAGAAGAGAGAATGGCTGAAACTCCAGAAAAAGTATTAGCCTTTTTAAACGAGTTGTTAGAGAAAGCTAAGCCGGCCGCAATTAGTGAATTTAATAACTTAGAAAGTTATGCTCAGAAATTAGACGGAATAGACAAATTACAAAAGTGGGATTCTGCATATTATTCTGAAAAATTAAAAAAGGAGTTATTTAATCTTGATCAAGAATTACTAAAACCATATTTTAAACTGGAGAATGTTATTCAAGGAGTTTTTGAAATTTCAAGTAAGTTGTTTGATTTACAGTTTGAAGAGATTGACTCTATTGATAAATACCATGAAGATGTAAAAACGTATCGCGTTACGAATACAAATGGAGATTTTATTTCATATTTCTATGCCGATTTTCATCCTAGACCTGGGAAAAGAAATGGCGCTTGGATGACGTCTTATAAATCTCAACAAATTAAAGATAAGGTAAATGAACGTCCACAAGTTTCTATAGTATGTAATTTTACTAAACCAACAGCAACTAAACCTTCTTTACTTACTTTTAATGAAGTTACCACTTTGTTTCATGAGTTTGGTCATGCTTTACATGGAATGTTAGCTAATACGACTTATGGTAGTTTATCTGGAACTTCTGTTTCTTGGGATTTTGTAGAGTTACCTAGTCAAGTTCTAGAAAACTGGTGTTATGAAAAAGAAGCCTTAGAATTGTTTGCTACGCATTATAAAACTAACAAAACAATTCCGATGGAATATGTTCAAAAGATTAAAGAATCTGCAAGTTTCCATGAAGGAATGCAAACTTTGCGTCAATTAAGTTTTGGGTTATTAGATATGTCATGGCATGCAGGAGAATCACCAGAAAACATTGATTCTGTAAAAGACTTTGAGTTAAAAGCTTTTGAAAACACTAAACTATATCCAGATGTAGCTGAAAATTGTATGAGCACAGCTTTTTCTCATATTTTTCAAGGAGGATATTCTGCAGGCTATTACTCTTACAAATGGGCCGAAGTTTTAGATGCAGATGCTTTTGAATATTTTAAGGAAGAAGGTATTTTTAATAAAGAAGTAGCCGATAAGTTTAAAAATAATGTTTTATCAAAAGGAGGAACAGAAAAACCAATGGACTTATACAAACGTTTCAGAGGTAAAGAACCTAATTCAGATGCTTTACTAAAACGCGCAGGCTTAATTAAATAATTAACAATTTTAAATTTTAATTCTGCTAGTAAGTCCCTATTTTTATTGAAAAATTTTACAATGAAAAAGGGACTTGCTATTTTATTTTTGTTTTTTTCTTCACTTAGCTTTTCGCAAATAACTCTTGAAGGAAGTGTTGTTTCAAGCGATAACAAACCTTTAGAAGGTGCTTCTGTTTATTTTAACAATACCACTATTGGAACAATAACCAATGCTAATGGTAAATTCAATTTAAAAGTAAAAGAGGGTAACTATTTATTAATTGTTTCTTTTTTAGGTTATCAAACCAAGCAATTATCGATCAATTCAAAAAATAAAAACCAAAAAATTAAGGTTATTCTAGAGGAAGAAACCAATGTTCTTAATGAAGTAATTGTAAAAAAAATAGTTTATGATCACGTATGGAAAAACAACCTAATACATTTTAAAAGAGCTTTTCTTGGTAAAAGTGCTGCTGCACAAAAGTGTAAAATACTAAATGAAAAAGATTTGTACTTCTCTTATGATCACGATACGAATACTTTTAAAGCCTTTTCTAAGAAAAAGTTACTTATAAAAAATAAAGAACTTGGTTATATTATTACTTATGACTTAGTAGACTTTATTATGCACGACGATAAACTTTTTTTTAGTGGATATGCGCAATTTAAAGATTTACGCAAAAAAGTTCGTTCTAAATACCACAGAAATAGAATAAAAGCTTTTAATGGATCAAGAATGCATTTTTTGAGAAGTTTATTAGAGCATAAAACAGAAAAAGAAGGCTTTATTATTCATCAATTTAATAGAATCAAAAACCCTGAAAGACCTACCGATGAAGCAATAGAGTTAGCTAGAAAAGTAATTAAACCAATATACCACAAGGTCGATTTCAACAAAACTATTATACAACCAAAAACAAAAATAGATAGTGCTTTAATCACATTGAAAAAAGCATCGTTACCTAGGTTTATTGATTACATCACTAGAAAAAATGTTTCAGATAAAAATATTTTACAACATCAAGAAAGCGTTCCTTATTTAGATTTTAAAAACTTTCTTTCAATTATATACAAATACGAGCCAGAAGAATACAACTATCTAAAAACGCTTCCTAGATCTCAACGAAAAGGATCAGGTGTTCAAACTTCAAACATAGTACTACTAAATGGAAAAACACCTATTGACGCTCATGGAATTTTAGAACCTAGAGCAACTTTAAGTGAGGGATACTGGGGATTTGAAGCGATTGGTGAAATGTTACCTTTAGATTATCAACCAAAGAAAAACTAATTCTTATTTTTCTCTTCAATCCATTTACTCATATATTTTGTTGCTTGTAATGTTTGATACTGCAACAAGTTTCCATAAAAATTTTGTGTACGATGCATTGCTATATTATTCTTAATATGAGTTATTCTAGCAATAAATGGTTCTGATAATTCTTTTTTATCATACAACTTATTAATAATGTCAATTCCATTTCTTTGTGCTTTTTTCCACATAGTTTTATCCGAATAAAGCTCTACAGCGGCATCTGCGAATCTATCAATATCATCTTCTATAAAACCATTCCAAGGTTGCTCATCGTGCATTCCTTCTGCCCCTAATTTAGTGGTTACCGATGGTGTACCACAAAGCATCGCTTCGGTTAATTTTCCTTTTATCCCGGCTCCAAAACGTATTGGGGCAAGTACTACACGTGCTTTTTGCACCACCTCTTCTGCTTTTTTAGCAAACCCTTTTACTATAAAACGCTCTTGAGGTTTGTGTAAATCTCTAATTTGTTGAGTTACGTAAGCCCCATAAATATGCATCTCTGCATTAGGTAACTTCTTTCGTAAAATATTCCAAACTAATTTTAGCTGTAACGCGGCATCAACATTTGGTGCATGAAAAAAGTTCCCTATAAAAACAAAATGCTTTCTTTTTTCAAAAGTACTCCAACTTTGAATAGTCTCTTCATTAATACCTTCTAATAAAAATGGTAGGTGACACAGTACATTTTTGTCCACTTTAAAAACTTCTTGTAACAATTTCATTTCATAAGATGAAATAATCAAGCTCACATCACAACGTAAAATAGAAGCTATTTCTCGCTTAGCTTGATCTGAATTTAACAAAGCTTCTTTGGTAAACTTTTCTCCTTTTTTTATTTGTTGATGACGAACTTTACGTAAAAAATGTAAATCTTCAGTATCTAATATTCTTAAAGAATGAGGAGAATTCTCAGCAACTCGCCAACCAAATTGTTCCTCCATCATAAAACGATCAAACAATACAATATCTGGTTGAAGGTTTGACACAAACTCATCGAACGAAGTATTATTTAATTCTATCGATACTTCCTCAATACCGAGTATATTTAAATCTAGTGAATTTTCAGTTTTCTGTGCAGGTGAGGCAAAAGTTATGGTGTATCCTTCTTTTAAAAACAACTCAAGTAATTGAAACATTCTATTCCCTGCTCCTGTTGTTTTCTCTACCCATACATAACCAATAATTAAAAGCTTGGCCATTAATTTAATTTTGATTTATAATTTTCTTGTACTTGTTTTCCCCATGTTACCACTAATTGTATTTGTGCGTCCGTTAAACGAGCGTCACCATGTGTCCACTTATACGAATCAATTGGCATATGCTTCTCTTCTACTTCTTCCCAAACTTCCTCCATCTTATGCTCTTTCTTTTTTAAAGAATATGAATCCCAATTTGAAAAATTTAGATCTCCCTTTCCATGCCTAACATGATCCGCCATCCAAAAATTAATTGGTGTAATATTACTATACCAAGGATAACGAGTTGTATTACTATGACAATCAAAACAAGCTACTTTTAAAATTTCCTGAACATCTTCAGAAGGTTTTGTTTCCGTTAAAAAAGCACTTAATGAAGTATATTCTCCTTCATTCTTTTCTGGTTGAAAAAACTGCGCAACCACTATAATTGCTAATAATATTAAAATCAGTTTTTTAAAAATTTTCATTTGTTAGTTTTTTGTTTTCTTAAAAATACTAATTCTAATAAATTAAACTATTTTATCACAAATAATTGTACTTTTGTAAGACAATTTTATCATTCTTTTTTTTAAAGAAAAACTGTTTTAAGACAAAAATAAATAACAATGAAATACGATGTTATCGTTATTGGTTCTGGACCTGGTGGATATATTTCTGCTATCCGAGCTGCACAATTAGGTTCTAAAGTTGCTATTATTGAAAAGTACCCAACTTTAGGTGGAACTTGTTTAAATGTTGGTTGTATCCCATCAAAGGCTTTATTAGATTCTTCTCACCATTATTACGATGCTGTACATCATTTTGAAGAGCACGGAATTTCTGTTGAGAAACCGTCTTTTGATTTCGGAAAAATGGTAGACCGTAAAGCTAAAGTAGTAGAAACTACTACCGGAGGTATCAAATATTTAATGGACAAAAACAACATTGATGTTTTTGAAGGTCTAGGTTCTTTCGAAGATGCTACCCACGTAAAAGTTACTAAAAATGATGGCTCTTCAGAAGTTATTGAAGGAACAAACATTATCATTGCAACTGGTTCTAAACCTTCTACGTTACCATTTATTTCTATTGATAAAGAACGCGTAATAACTTCTACAGAAGCATTAAAACTTAAAGAAGTTCCTAAGCATTTATTAGTAATTGGTGGTGGAGTAATCGGATTAGAATTAGGATCTGTTTATAAACGATTAGGAGCAGATGTTACTGTTATTGAATACGCTCCAACTATTACTCCAACTATGGATAAAGATGTTTCTAAAGAACTTACTAAAGTTTTAAAGAAACAAGGAATGAAATTTAATGTAAGTCACGGTGTAACTTCTGTTGAAAGAAATGGAGATGAAGTTATTGTAAAAGCTACGAATAAAAAAGGAGAAGAAGTTACTTTTACTGGTGATTACTGTTTAGTTTCTGTTGGACGTCGTCCATACACAGAAGGATTAGCTCTAGAAAAGGCTGGTGTAAAAGTTACTGAAAGAGGAATGGTTGAAGTAAATGATCATTTACAAACGAACGTTGCTAACATTTACGCTATTGGAGATGTAGTACGTGGTGCTATGTTAGCTCATAAAGCAGAAGAAGAAGGTGTTGTAGTTGCTGAATATTTAGCAGGACAAAAACCACATATTGATTACAACTTAATTCCTGGTATTGTTTATACTTGGCCAGAAGTTGCTGCTGTAGGTAAAACTGAACAAGAACTTAAAGATGCTGGTGTTGATTATAAAGCTGGAAAATTCTCGATGCGTGCTTTAGGACGTTCTCGTGCTAGTGGAGATATTGATGGATTTGTAAAAGTTTTAGCCGATAAAAACACAGATGAAGTTCTAGGTGTACACATGGTAGGAGCTCGTGTAGCTGATTTAATCATGGAAGCTGCCGTAGCAATGGAATATAGAGCTTCTGCTGAAGACTTAGCACGTATTTGTCATGGACATCCAACCTATTCTGAAGCGGTTAAAGAAGCTGCTAAAGCGGCTTGGGATGGAAAACCATTAAACGCATAGTAAACAACTATTAGAATATATTTAAAAGCAATCTTAAAATAAGATTGCTTTTTTTATTCTTTTAATATTTATTTAACTCTTAATGAACGACATACACTAAAAATTCTACTTAGAAATTTGTAATTTTAAACAGACTCCTCTCATAACATATCAAACAATGAAAAAGTTATTAGGATTACTTTGTATTACATTCATTATGATTTCCTGTAAAGGACAATCTCAAACTATCAAAGAAAGAAATGTTGGTGGATCTTGTCAGGATTGTATTGCCTTATTAGATTATAAAACTTTAAACAAAACTCTTAAACCGATAGATACTTTACCTGGCTTCAATGAAAATGCACCTAAATTAAAAATTACTGGAACCATATTTCAAAAAGATGGAAAAACACCAGCAGAGAATATTATAATCTATGTGTATCACGTAGATAGAACGGGAAGGTATACACCAAGTGCAAGACCTTTTGGTTGGGAAAAAAGACATGGCCAATACAGAGGTTGGTTAAAGACTACTAAGGATGGAAAATTCACTTTTTACACTTTTAGACCGGCCTCATATCCAGGAACCCAAATTGCCGAGCATATTCATATTTACCTTAAAGAGCCCAATACAACTCCCTATTATATTGATAGCTATCTTTTTGAAAGCGATCCTAATCTCACAGAAAATGAAAGACATTCTCAAAAAAAACGTGGAGGCTCAGGAATTGTGCAACTGAAAAAAGAAAACGATATTTGGGTGGCTAACAGAAATATTACCTTAGGATTAAATATCTCTAACTATTAAACACCATGGTTACCCTTGAAAAAATAACAAAGCTTCCTAATTTTTCAAGTCAACTCGACAATAAAATATTGTATTCAGAACATGATTGTGATATTGAAATTCAATACCAATCTACTTGTACTATAAAATATGTTATTGAGGGCTCTAAGCACTACCATTTTAAGAATCAGGACAGCAGAGTTTCTTCTGGACAATATATCATCTTAAACAATAGTGATATTGCTACCAAAGCTTTAAAAGGAAGTAAAGGCCTTTCTATTTTTTTATCTCCTCAGTTGATTTCAGAAATATTACACAACCTCTATGGAAAAAATATTGATACTTTAAACTTTTTTGAATTCCCACAGTCTCAACATAATCTTCTGGGATATCAATTGAAAAAAATGGCACATATATTTAATAATGACCCAATCTTTTTCCTACTTCAAATAGAGGATTTATTTATGAATCTTTCTGAAACTCTTATTAGATATCATGTAAATCTTGAGACCAAATTTTCAGAATTAAAAATTGCAAAATACAATACCCAAAAAGAGCTTTTTAAATATGTTTCTTTAACTAAAGAGTTTATACATGATAACTATAATCATAAAATTTCCCTAGATACCTTAAGTAAAAGCTCGGGTATTAGTAAGTATTATTTGCATCGACTATTTACTGAAATCATAGGTCATACTCCTATAGAGTATTTAACTTATTTACGATTGAATAGTGCAAAGCGTGAACTAAAAAACACTAAGAAATCAATTTTTGAAATTGCCATTGATAATGGCTTCGAAAGCTCTTCTTACTTCTCAAATATTTTTAAAAAAAGTTTTAAAATTTCTCCTTCTCAATATAGAAAACAATAAAATCTGCAAGATTTTACAACTCTACATTTATCTACATAGGTACTTTTATCAAAAAGATACAAGTCATTCATGAAAAAAAAGATAGCCCATATAACAGATATTCATCTTGATGAAATCTTTGTTCAAAAACAAGGTATATCAGCAAGAACCAGGTTAAAAAAAGTACTACAACATATTTCCTCATATCATATTAATGAAATTGTTTGTACAGGAGATATAGGAGAAGATACTGGTTTAAGTTTCTTCTTTAAGGTATGTCGTAAATTTAATTTATCCATAACTCTAGGAAATCATGATTCCTATCTTAAAGTAATCAATCACATCCCTTCTAAAATTTCTGTAACTTCTAAATTATATTATAGTAAAGAAGAGAACCAACACAAGTTTATTTATCTTGATTCATCTTCAGGAGAAATTGATACTCTTCAACTAATTTGGCTTCAAAAAGAGCTTATTTCGGAAAAACAAATTATCATATTTATACATCATCCAATACTTAAACTTTCACTAAAAGTTGATGAAATAGGAGCACTAAAAAACAGGAATGAAGTCCATAATCTTTTAATAAAACAAACAAATAACATTACTGTTTTTTGCGGTCATTATCATTTAAACAACACTAGTACTTATAAAAATATTACACAGCATATAACACCAGCGACATCATTTCAAATCAAAAAGCATACAGATAAAATAGAAATAGACTCAAAGTACTACGGCTATCGAATTATAGAACTTAACGAAGCGGGTATTTCAACTAAAACACAGTTCGTCAATGACACAAACTAAAAAACAATCATTTATAGAAAGTTTAATAAATGTTTCTGTTGGTTTTTTAATAACAATAATATCTTTAAACGTACTATTTCCTGTTTTAGGTATCGCGAGTAGCTATACAAAAAACCTCTTCCTAACCCTCTATTTTACAGTATTAAGTATTATTAGAAATTATACCATACGAAGATTCTTTAACAAAAAAAGTCCGAACTAATTAGTTCGGACTTTTTATTTGTATGGACTTGTTTTTTTATTCTATTCCGTAGAAAGAGCTTAATCTATCCTCAACATCAGAAGCTTTTTTAACAGCCTCATATAATTGGAAAGTTTTAGCTTTTCTCTCTCCAGCAATACGTTTTCTAAATGTATCATAGTTTGGTAATGCTGCTGGTTGCTCTTTCTTTTCAACGATAAAAGCATACACTCCTAAATCACCTGCTATCTTATTCTTTAATTCATTTTCTTTAGAGAATAACATTGCTCCAACCACTTTTGGTTCATTTCCAATTCCTGGTAATGCAGGCGATTGTAAATTTACATCAGAAGCAGTTCTAACAGTTTGAGAGTTCGCACTTGCAATATCTTGTAAGTTTGCTCCGTTCATTTTATCAGCAATTAATGCCGCTTTCTTTTCCTTTACTAAAATTGATCTAACTTGAGCAGTAGCCTTTTCTACTGGCATTAATCCTTTTGCAGTTTTCGCTTTTAAAACAGCTACAGCATATCCTCCATTAATATCAAAACGTTTGAAATCTCCAATACCTAAATCTTTACCAAATGCCCAAGTAACCATTTCTCTTTCGTTACCAACGCTTGGTACCATTTCGTCTAATGCTTTGATTCCAACAGCTGAAGTAGCGTTTAATTCATTTTCTTTAACAGCATCTGCAAAACTTTTTCCATTTGCTAATTCTTGAGCAAAAGTTTCAGCTTTTTGGAAGATAGTGTTTTCCGTTGCTTCAGATGCTTCAATTTTTCTTCCAAAAGTAGCTAACTTCACTACTGGCTGGAAGTTCTTTTGTCCTTCTACTTTGATTACGTGGAAACCAAAAGGTGTTTTAACAACCCCCATATCTCCTTCTTTACTTTCAAATACAAAATCTCTAAACGCAGGAACCATTTGTCCATAAGGGAACCAATCGTAAAATCCTCCTTTTTCTGAAGACCCTTTATCTGATGACATTTCCTTTGCTAAATCAGCAAACTTAGCTGGACTTTCTTTTACTACAGTTAACAAACTATCTGCAGTTTTCTTTGCTTCTTCTTCTGTTTGAGTTACAGTTGCATCTGCACTTGAAGCACCCATAAATGGAATTAAGATATGTCTTGCTTGTGCTGAATCAGGCAATTGAGTAACCTTTGTAATTTTAGAAATTTTAAAGTATTCTCCGTCTTTATAAGGTCCAAATACATCTCCCTCTTTCCCATTAAATATATCATCTGCTACAACTTGAGGTACCTGAACTTTATATTTAACATTATCATCTAAAGAAATATCAGATTCATTTTCTTCAAAAAACTCAGCATAATCTGTAGTATTTTTTAACCCTTTGATTGGAGTATTGTTTACCGTAGAATCTTCCAACAATTTAGCTAAATCTGCTTTAATAGCATCTTCATCTTCTTTAGTTGGTACAATATCAAATCTAACAACTTCTAAATCTCTTGATTCTTCTACCTGAAATTGATTTGAATGTTTTTCAATATAATTTCTTACATCTCCTTTTGTTAAAACTACTAAACTATCTGCAATTGTAGCGTATGGAATTTGCACATACTTAGCTGTAATTTTTGCATTGTTATTCATGTACTGAGTTTCTCCTTCTTTTAAAGAAGCTCCTAAACCTGCAGCAACTAAATTATCGTAAGTAGTTTTTTCTAATCCATTTTGGATTGAAGTCATAAAGTTTTGCCATAATCTCCACTCTTCACCATTTGTTTCTTTGATTGTAACTAAAAACTCTTTTAATTTTGCTCTATCGAAAACTCCAGCAGTTTGAAATCTTTGATCACTTTGAATTGATGGGTTCTCACAGATTGCATTAAAAATATCTGCATCTCCAACTGTAATACCAGCTTCTTCTAATTGCGCCTTGTAAATCTTTTGTCTTAATAAATTCTCCCAAACAGTTTTTGCAGCTTGCATTTCTGGAACTCTGTTTCTAGTTTGGGTTTTATATGCATCTAAAGCCTCTGCAAACTCTACACGTGAAATACTTTCTCCATTTACTTCACCTATTTCATTCACCTTACTTGAATTGAAAAAATCTCCGATTGTAGAAGGATCTAATACAAAAGCAAAAAGTGCTAAACCTATTACAAGAATCAAGAACATTGAACGTTCTCTAATTTTCGATAAAATTGCCATACGTCATTTATTTAATTAACAGTGTGCGAAAATACAATTTCACATTAAATAATGCAACGTTTTTTTAGCTGTTTTAGAGGGGGTTTAAGATGTTTTGATGAAGAACATGTCTTTAGTCTTCTTTATGTAAAACTTTAAGGTATAAATCGTTAATTTTTGTAGCACTAACCGTCAATATTTCAATATGAAACCTACCAATATCAATTTTATCTCCTTCTTGTGGTATTGTTTCTGTATGATTAATTATAAATCCACCAAGTGTTTCGTATGCATCTTCTTTAGGAATATTCAAATCGTACTCTTCATTTAAATAATCAACTTCTAAGCGTGCAGAAAAGTTAAATTCTCTATCGTTAATTTTTTCTTCTAATTGTTGTTGAACATCATGCTCATCTTCAATTTCTCCAAATAATTCTTCTACAACATCTTCCACTGTAATAATACCAGAAGTTCCTCCATATTCATCTACTACCACAGCAATACTTCTTCTTTTTTTCATTAAAGAATTTAACACATCATTTATCACCATAGACTCTGGAACAAACTCTACTGGTAACAAAATTGATTTGATAGATCTTGGCTTTTTAAAAAGTTCAAAAGCATTGACATACCCAAGAATATTATCAAGTGAATTCTTATATACTAAAATCTTTGAATATCCAGTTTCTATAAACAGTGTTCTTAAATTTGCTACCGACTCATGCAACTCTACAGCCATTATTTCAGTTCGAGGAACCATAATTTCTCTAGACTTAACTTTATGAAACTCTAACGCGTTTTGAAATATTTGAATTTCAGAGTCTACTTCTTCACTATCTTTCCCAGTTTCTAATTGTTCTGAGATATAGTTTCCAAGTTCTTCTTTACTAAACTCTGTTTGTGTTTCGTTTTCTTTCGTTTTAAAAAATACATGTAACAAAAAGTCAGAAATTTTTGTAATAAACCAAGAAACGATATAGAAAACTAAGTAAAAGAAATAAGCTGGTATTACGAACAGTTTAAGCATTTCATTTGCATAAATTCGCGAAATTGCTTTGGGCAAAAATTCTGCAGTAACCAGTATAATAATTGTAGAAATTGTGGTTTGAGTTAATAAACTTAAATCCTTTAATATATAATCTACAAAAGGAAGCTCTGTGGGCAGAAGCATTTGAAACCATTGCATTAGCAGCTCTCCCATAAAGTAACTGTAAACAACCAATGCAATATTATTACCTACCAACATTGTGGTAATAAATTTTGATGATTTCTCTGTAAGTTTTGCTAGTATTTTAGGAGTAATACCTTCTCTTTTTTTCTCTAGCTCTATGTGCAATTTATTTGCCGACACAAAAGCTATTTCCATTCCTGAAAAAAAAGCTGAAAACAGTATTGATAAGAAGATAATAATTAGTTCGGTATACATTAACCTTGTTTATTACGTTTTTCTACCTTTCTTCTAAAATTACGTTTAAAGAAGAAAATTAACGTAATAAAGATAGCAAAACCAAACATAATAATTGCTTGTTGTTTGTCAGAATTCCATTTTAGTATTCCTTCAACTAAAAATATAATTCCTACTACCAAATAACCATATTGAATATATTTCCAAAGTGCGTTCATTATTATATTTCTTTTTGTTTTACTTCTATATCTCCTGTGATATCTTTTGCTACAAACTGACTTAAATCTTGTTTTGACTCAAATCCAAAACCATTTATAACACTTTCTGGGGTAGTTAATCGAAAACCATCTTCTGTAAAGAAATAAGCTTCTTTTTGATCCCAAAACAACTGATTTGTTTCTAGTTTTGAATTATCACTATGATTTATAATTACCACATTACCTCGAATTTCAGAAACTTCCGTTTTCGAATAGGTTAATGCATAGTTTCCGGTAATTGTTGTGGAGTCTTTACCGTTTTTTCCAATTGAAACAATTTTAATTCCTTTTGGAAATTCGTTGTAAGGGTGTTGTTTCCTATTAGAGAAATCCAGAAGCAACGGTGTAATTAGTCGAGATGTTACTCTACCAGAATCTTTATACACATGATTTGTATTTTTAGCTTTACCTATCGGTAAGTTTTTGTCTGCCAAAAAATCTTGTACTTCTTTTTTGCTATTTACACATGAAAAAAACATTGCCACCAAACTAATGATAGCAATGTTATTTATGATATGTTTCTTTTTATTCAAAATTTCAAATAGATTATGGTACTCTTACAGTTTCCCCAATCCAACATCCAACTCTATATGAAGAACCTGATGCTAATCCTTTTTGGAACACTAATTTTTTAGAAGGTATTAATCCCTTATAACTCTTAATATATCTTCCTGCTCCACAACCTGGGTCTACTCTTTTTGCTTTTTGTGCCTTGTTTAAAGCTGCTACGTATACCATTCTCTTTTCAAATTCATCACTACCACAAGAGTTTGCACTCTTAGCATATAAATTTGCAATGAATAAATACGCTTTCCCCATATTTGGATTATATCTTAAAGCTTCTCTAGCTAAAGCTCTTGCTCTACTACCACTAGCTCCTTGTGCTTCTCTCAACTTATACTTAGCTTTCTTTAATGGATCTGTTTCTAAATCGAATGCCTTCTTTCTCATTTGAGCAGCACCGCTCTTATCTCCATTTTTAGCTAATACTCCAGCTAAGAAGTTATATGCATCTGCAGATTGCGTTGTTTCAGCATATGCATTTGCTAACTTTTCAAATAAAGGATCTGTTGCACATCCTTTGTTATACATTCTTGAAACGGCTCTCTTTAACCAAACTCCGTTTGTTTTGTTTCCTTCAAAATCTCTACTATAAATAGGGATTAATCTTTCACAAGTTGCAATTTCAGAAATTGTTGCATCTAATCCACCCTCTACTTGACCTAAAGAAGTTGAATTGATGGTATACGCTCTTAAGTTTCTTTTTTCTTTAGCAGAAATTGTTTTTAAAGAATCTTTTAACTGTAACGCTGCAATCTTCTTGTTATAATCATCTAACTTCTCACCTACAGATTCCATTACATCATCATACGTATCAAATACTTTTTGCGGATTTGAATCTTTATTCGTTTCTGTCACGGTTTTAAAATATCTAAAGATATTCTTAACACTCATATCTTTTGGAGAAAGCTTGTACGCCTTTTCTAAGATTACAAAAACATCTGAATCAGAAGCTAACTTGTTTTTTAATAAATACGTTGCATAATCACTATGTGCTTTTGCAGCTCCCTTTTGAGGGAAGTTAGCGATTCTTGTTTCGTATAACTTCTTAACTAAGTCGTGATTTTTAGTAGCTTCAGCTAACTTAGTTCCATACTTATAAATATTAACTGATAATTTTGGACAGTTTGTTAAAAGATAATCTAAGTTTTGTTTAGCGTCGTCCGTGTACTTTTTGTTTTTAACATCGCCACTCATTAAGTTATACTTAACTAGACACTCTTGATTTGCTTGTGCCTTAATCCCGCTTACGGCTACAAACAAAAATAATCCTGTTAGTAAATACGTAATTTTTTTCATCATTTATCAGTTTTTATTAATCTATTTGTCTCTTTTTAAACCAGTTTGTACTGTTCAAAGATAAACTTAATCTTACATTAAAATAATTTTCTTGTATTAAGTTTTCATTAGTTGTACCTCTTTGTCCGTATTCAAATCCAACATTTAAATTTGATAACTGACCTGGTAATGGCAACCCTAATCCAACATTTATGCCAAAGTCTTTTATTTCAGTAAAATTATTAGCATTTCCACTATTAACTAATAATCCCGCATTTTCATATCGAAATCCTGCTCTATAGGTAATTCTATCCCAATAACTTGATATTGAGTTAATTTTAGGAATATAATACCCTCCTAAAGAAAATTTCATTGAATCATCATATCTAAAAGAAGTTCCATCAGTTAATAAAGAATTTGTAGTAGATAATGCTTTTTGAAACTGTTGATTTACCCCAACATACCATTTATTCAATTTCCCAACTCCTACTCCAACAACCGTTTTTAACGGTACAGTAATGTCTCCTTTAATTTGAGTTTCTGAATGTAATTCTTTCTCTATTTCAGCTCCACTTGAATTAAAAGTTACACTAGACAACCTATCTGTTCCATTTCCTGACAAATCAGATTCTAACGTCATTGCAACTCCTGAGTGAAATTGTAATTTATTCTTAAACTCTGTTTTATATTGAGCTCCAATTTTAAATTGTCCTCCACGAATATTCAATTCTTCACTATTCTTTGAACCTCTCGCAACATCTGTACGTTGGTTTAAAATAGTGTTTTCAAGGTTTCCAAAAATAAATCCTGCTTCTACCCCTAAAGAAAGTCCTTCATAAACATACATACCAAAACTAGCATATATTTTATTGGTTCCACCTGTTCCTCTAAACAAGGTAACATCATCTGGGTTACTATCGTTTAACAATGAATATCCAACAGAAGAAAAAGGTTGTAAACCTACAGAAAAACCAGCTTTCTTTCCTACTGGAAACCCTAATGCTATATATCGTAAGTTTGTCGAATTCCCTGATTGAGATTCATTTCCTTCCTTTAAATTTATAAAAGTCAAACTTCCTCCAATAGCATATGTAGCAAAGCGTAAATCAGCATTGGCTGCTGGGTTAATGAAGTTTAAATAATTTGCATCTTTCATCGCAACTCCTATTCCCCCCATAGAAGCTTGTTCTACTGTTACTGCTTCAAAATTTTCTCCAATTCCAAAAAATGAATATGGTGAAGCACTGTTACGTTGTGCTAATAATGTTAATGAGCTAAATACGAATACTCCTAGTAAAATCCTCTTAATCATTCGCTAAATTATAATTCAAAATTGTATGTAATCCTTCCAAAACAAAATTTGGATGGGCAAATATGACACTTTTTAATTGTTTAGCCAAGAAATATGTGTCTCCTCCTGTTAAAACTACTGTTAAATCTTGATACTTCTCTTTATATTGTTGAATTACCCCGTCTATTTCCCTGCAAACTCCGTTCACTACACCCGAGTGAATCGAAGTATTTGTATCTACTCCAATAGCGTCTTCCACTGTTTCTGATGATAACAACGGTAATTTCGCCGTAAAAGTATGGAGTGCGTTATATCTCATTTGAACTCCAGGAGAAATGGCCCCTCCTAAATATTCTCTTTCTCTATTTACAAACTCATAAGTAATACAGGTTCCCGCATCTATTACTAATACGTTTTGTTTTGGAAATTGTTGTACGGCAGCTGATGCCAATGCGATTCGATCTACCCCCAAAGTTTTTGGAGTTTTATATTTATTGATAAAAGGAACTTTTGTAGCTGAACTTACGAAGATCGGATCTAGTAAATCTGTTATTTTTTTCTTTTTTTCTATAGATATTGATGCTACCGAAGAGATGATACTGCTAGAAATATTATTTTTTTTAATAATTTTTTTAAGCTCCGAAATTATTTTTGATTTTTTAAAAACAACTAATTCCTCCAAGCTACCTTGTTCATAAACAGCAGCTTTCACTCTTGTATTCCCCACATCAATTATTAAGTACATATCCTCTTTTTATAAAACTTCAAATTTACAATACATTTTTTTAAACTAATTGCTTTGTTAAATTAAAAAACGATTGTATATTTGCATCCGCTAAACAAAAGCTAATAACTGGTGCCTTAGCTCAGTTGGTAGAGCAAAGGACTGAAAATCCTTGTGTCCCTGGTTCGATTCCTGGAGGCACCACTTTTTTTAAAGCTTTTGATTGGCAAAAACCATTACTGGTGCCTTAGCTCAGTTGGTAGAGCAAAGGACTGAAAATCCTTGTGTCCCTGGTTCGATTCCTGGAGGCACCACATAAAAAACCCGAACATTTGTTCGGGTTTTTTGTTTTATATAGTTACATGCCAGAGTTTTTCAATTTTTGCATTAACTCTTCCTTTTTACTTACATGAAGCTTTTCGTAGATATTTCTTGTATGTGTTTTAATTGTATTTACTGATAAACTTAATTCTTCAGCAATTGTAGCATAACTCCTTCCTTTTGCAAGCAATTTTACGACTTCATTTTCACGCATTGTCAACCCCTCTTGTTTAGGCATTTGAAAATATGCAATTACCTTCCTCGCAATACTTCCACTCATTGGAGAACCTCCCTTTTTAACCTGTTTTAGTGCATTTATTAATTCTTCTGGGTTTGTGTTTTTAGTTAAGTATCCAATTGCTCCAGCTGATAATGCATCAAATATATAGTCTGAATCTTCATATACAGAAATAACGACACTCTTGGCCTTCGGGTTTTGATAATGAAATCGTTTAATCCCTTCAATTCCATTTATTCCAGGCAACTTAATATCAATCAAAATGATATCTGGCTCCTCATCCTTACAAAACAAAAGTGCATCTTCGCAATTCAAAAAAGCTCCTAACACCTCAAACTCAACCGAAGAATTTACTATTTCCTTAAATGACATTAAAAGACTTTCATTATCTTCTATTATAACCACCTTTTGCATACTACTTACTAATTATCCCTTTAAAACAAACTTCGCAACCATTTTCTGTTTTGAAGCTTAAATCTCCATTTATTGACTTTACCCTTTCTTTCATATTTTGCAAACCATTCTTCCTTCCTGAATTGTCCAAGTTAAATCCAACTCCATCATCTTTAAGTGTAATCTCTAAAACATCCTCCTTCAAAAACACGGTAAACAGTACTTCCGTCGCTTTACTATGTTTTAAGACATTTGTCATTGCCTCTTTAAAAACTAATACTAGTTGTTTATTCCAATAATGTGGCAATACTACATCAGATTTTGCGACATTATTAATACTTTTAAAATTGATATTAGCATACTCAAACAGTTTTTCTCCAAAATCATTTAAATACATTTGAACCTCAATCAATTTATTGTTGTTATAGTCTAAAGACCAAACAAAATCTCGCATCCCTGCATACAAGAAGTTAGCATCCTTATGTATCTGATTTAGATTAGGGTATAATTCATGTTCTTTTGTCGTCTTTTTTATTGATAAATTAGATAACATTGATATACTTGCAAGTTTATTCCCTAAATCATCATGAAAATCTCTTGCTATTTGATGTCTTACATTTTTAAGATCCTTTTGTAGCGTTTCTCTTTCTAAAAGGATTTTTTGAAATACTCTATTCTTTTTTCTTGCTCTTACCAATTGTGTATACACTAAAACCACTATCAAACTAGCGACCCCTAAAATTAATAATACATAAAACCATAACTGCTTATACCAAGGAGCTGTAATTTTAAATTTGTATGGTTTCGTATAACTCCAATCACTTATTCCGTCTTTAAATCTAAAAACAAGCTGATAAGCATCTTGTGTTAGTTTTTTAAAATCTATTTCTTTAGCCGAAGTTTCAACCCAAGAATCATTATTCAACTTATACTGCACCCTAACAGTGCTGGGATTTGTAAAATTTATAGCAGAAATAACGAATTGAGCTTCTTTTTGAAACACTTTCAAATTGGTATTTAATACTGGAGTAAAAGCTTGGAGATTATCATATTTAAATAGTCCTTTACTTCCTGCTGCATATAAATAACTGTTATACTCCGTTATTTTTTTTATCGATGAAGATCGCTGCCCTAAGTTTTTATCTATTGTATAAAATTTCTCTTTATTGAAAACATTTAATCCTTTCTGCGTCCCAACCCAAAGAACACCATGAGTATCAACAAATAAGTCATTCACAAAATTACTTAGCAAACCATTCTTCGTTGTAAAATGTTCTATCCTTTCCTCGAAAACCCTATAAACTCCATCATTTGCTGCAACCCATAAAAACTTATCGTCAATGATAATATCATTAAACATACTAGATTCGATTCCTAGTTTTTCATTCCATAAAATCAATTCTCCTGTTGAAACATTCAACTTATAAATTCCCTGATGCGCAAACACTACATAAACCTCATCTTTATATATAACTGCTGTTTTTACATAAGCTCCCTCTACAGGATGAAACATTTCTGTTTTTAACACCTCTTCTTTATACATTATTCTAAACGAGGCTCCAGAAACCTCCACAAGTTTATCTCCAACCTTAAAACTAAACTCCAAACAATTCTTGTTCTTAATAGTGTAATCTCTAGTAACTTCTTTATAACTACCTCTAGCTCTATTGGGAGCAATTATATCTATTCGTTTGTCCTCTAGAATTTGAAAAGATTCGGTATGAAATGGGATTTTCTGGGTTTCAATCTTGTTCTCCTCATGAATAGTGTAAATTATATTTGGCGCCATCGTAACAATTGCTCCTCCACAAACACCTACATCTCTCAAATCTGGATTAATAAAATAGTTTTTGTCATAAAAGGTATTGTCTATATCTAATATTTGATAAACACCATCACCATAAGTCGTAACCCATAAACTTCCCTCTTTATCAAACATAAAATCAGATACAGAGCCCTTCATTAAAACTTTAGAAGATACATTGGTTAAAAAATCATTTTTAACATCATAACAATACAACTCCCGTAATCCATTCTCTTTATTTATAAAAACAAAATACACATTGTTTTCATCAACTTGCAATTGTATAATCTTACCTTGCTTTAAGTTAATTTCTCTCTGATCAACAAGTCGTTTACCATCATAAAAAAACAATGTCGTATATGATGACATTACAAAGTATCCGTTACTTTTTGTTAGAGCGTGAATGCGTTTATTGTTAACCTCTTTAAAATGTTCTTTTTGGCACTTGAAATTTTGATAAGAATAAACTCCATTCAACTGAGTCTTAGAAGAAGAATTTAGCTCAGAATCGAAAATAAACAGCTTTCCATCGATAAACTCTTGATTGATATCTTGGATTACATTCGTAAAGTTATTTTTAGTTTTCAATAGTAATTCTTGATGATCAAAACCTAAATACTGTGTAATTGTTTCTCCTGTTTTTAAGTTATAAAACAACTGCTTACTACTATTGGTAATACCATAAACTAAAGTATCATTTAGTTTAAATATTTTATTCACTTTTGTGTAGTCTGTTGTTCGAGTTTCCTTTTTTACAATACTATCATTTTTTAATACATGAATTCCTCTACCCCATGTAGCTATTAAGTATTCTTCATTAGAAACATCTTCAATGATATCTATAGCAAAACTAGATTTTAGCCCTTTTTCAGTTCCAAAGACACGAAATTCCTTTCCATCGTATTTTACCAAACCATCATCTGTTCCTATCCAAATATACCCCTTAGAATCTTGTATAATCTGATATGTTATATCATGAGAAAGTCCATCTTCCGAGGTAAAATGCTTGTATACACTATTTTGTCCGTAAGAACTACTGACAGATATTATGAATAGTAAAACCACTATTACATTAATATATATATGTAACCTCTTTAAAATTAACATCAAACAAAACCACAAATATCTACAAATTAAAGATGAAAAAATCACCTTTTTAGGGTGAATTAAATCATGAGTATTCATAATAGTTTTACCCAGTAATTTTAAAAAAACAAACTTGTGAAAAAACATTTTACACTTTTAAGCTTAGCATTAACACTTTTAATAATTGCTTGTGGTAAAGATGATACTGATAACATAAATAATAACAAGTTCGATAAAGTTTATGTTTTAAGCAATGAAATCATTGCCGAAGAAAGTACTTTGAGTTTATGGAACCAAAGGAAAACCACCATTGTAAGTAATGGGAATACTATTGGAGACAAAGTACTTGTAGCAAATAATGATACTTATATCTTAGGTTCTAAGTACAACCCTACAACAAAGCAAAAAGAAAGTAGAATTTGGAAAAACGGAAAAGAAACAGCAATACCAAAAGACCTATATATTTTTGATTTTCTAGTTATAAATAATGACATATACATTGTAGGAAAAGAAGTTTCTAACACCTTAGGATTTAAGTCCAAACTAGTTTTGTTTAAAAACAATCAACCAACCTACCTAACTGATGGAAACTCCGAGCTCTCCTCTTCCTTTAGAGTCTTTATTGAAAATTCCAATGTTTACGTACTCGGCGCTTTAAATGAAGGAAACAAAAACCTGTTAAAGTTATGGAAAAACAATGAACCTCATAATATTACTGATGGCACTAAAAATATACTCCCGATAGATTTTTTCGTAAAAAACAATACAACATACATTCTTGCTAGTGAATATAACGGAGCTAGTTACACTCCTAAATTGTGGATTAATGATGAAAGTAAAAAAGTGGTAAGTAATGAAGATTTTGCTCCAATTAAAGTATTCGTTGAAAATGAGACATTATACATTGCAGGGCACTCGAAGTCAAATGTAGTTTCTAAAAGTTCAATAGGTATTCCTGGACCTCAGGTACTAGTGAACGGAAAGGTTATTAGTATTGGCAACAACAAAGATGCTGGTATCACTTCTTTATTTGTTAAAAACTCAAAAATATATGTTAGTCTAATAGAGCCAAACTCAAATAAAGTTATGGTCTCTAAACTATGGGCTGATGGAGAAGTTATAGATATATCTAATGGAACAACGCATACATTTTCTCGAAGTGTATTTGTTGAATAAAAATTAGTTTTAGATTCAGTAGTACTTCATAATTAGTAAGTATTTAACCCCAAAGCTCATTTACTAAAATGGGCTTTTCCTTTTAAAAAATCACCCTTTTGGGGTGAACTACAATCTACTCACTTAAAATATTTTTACCTCCAAATAAAAAACAAAAATAAAATTACATGAAACTATTACAAATCATTAAAGACAAACTCGGTATTGGAGGAGTTAAGGTCAAACTACGAGTACCTGGACAGGTAGATCAACAAACAGGAAGTGTTAGAGGAACTGTTCATTTAACATCTAAAAGTGACCAGGAAATTACCAATATGCGTTTTGTATTTATAGAAGAGTTCTCTAAAGGAAGAGGAGATAACCAAACTGTAAGAAATTTTGAACTTGGAGAATCATTTCATCACGATAGCTTTTCAATAAAAGCAGGGGAAAACAAATCTTTTGATTTTACACTTCCCTTTCAACTTTTAAAATCAAATGCAGATAGTTTAAAGGAAAAAGGTGGTACGCTTGGTAAAGTAGGAAGTTTTGTAAAGTTCGCCAACAACGAAAAATCAGCTTATTTTATTAAGGCTGAAGTTGATGTAAAAAGTGCAGCACTAGACCCTTCAGATAAAAAAGAAGTAAAATTAGTTTAATTCACTATGCTCAGAATAAAAATGAAAACTACTATTTATATAATACTATTGGTATTTACCCAACAATTAATAGCTCAAAATTTCCAAACGGGAACATATTATGCTTCTGGAGGCTCTATCAACAATATTGATATTAAACTGAGAGATGACAATACAATAAAAGCTACTTTTAACACGAATAGAGGAAGCTATAATTATACATTTACTCCTTTATCAAAAAACAAAGGAAGCTATGAATCAACCAAAGGCAACTTTGTGTTCACTCAAAAAAAAGGAGCTTTAACGCTTTTAGAGCTTGACAAAAACAATGCAATCAACTATGCTGTAGCTCTTGCTTCTTCTAAAAAAGCGCTACGTGATGCTAAAAAGAAGTTAGGAATAAAGAGTAATATGTTTGCTCCAACTAAAAATAACACAAAAGGAAACAAAGAGTATTTTGTCAAAAATCCTACTTCTGAATTCCATAAGAAACATGTGAATAAAATTGTATTCTTCTCTAAAAAGCCAGAAATCGGCAAAGAAGATAGTAGTAGCATTAAAAATTCATTTAACGTTGGAGAAGAAATTTGGGCTGTTGCTTACCTTCCTAGCGATTTTAATTCAAGCCGATACTATAAAAGATTAACCAATTCTTTTTACGATGCGTATGGAAAAACACATTATTGGATTACTATAGGTGTTGATAAAAATGAAAAAGACAGATCACCAAAAGAAAATGAAATTGTAAATCAATGTACGGTAAGGTCATTATACAAAAACGACCTAAATAAAAACTATGTTATCTTTCAACTAATTCCGGCATCAGTAGCCTCTTCTGTGATGGATAAACAAGGTAGTGTCTTCTTATTAAAACGTTTAGGAAATCGTTTAGCAAACAAAAAACATCGAATTAGAATTTCACTAACAGATGGCAAAATGAATCCAAAAGAAGAAATTATTTCTGGATATTTCACATACAATTCAACTAAAGGAACTGAAAGTTTAACAAGTATGTCTAAAGACATTGCTAGCAAAATCTTAGATTCGAAAAAAATACCAACAGCGGTACGTAAAGATTTAAATATTGAAAGACAAATGCTTGCACAAGTAAAACTATGGGGTTCTAAAAACAACTGGTCTGACGTAGATTTTAAACGTGCAATTATTACATTAGATTGGACTGTTTTGAAAGATTCTTATGGAAATATTGAAGGAAAATACATTGAAGGAGATGTATTATATAAAAGTGAAGAAGGCTGTGGCTATCGAAACTTTGGTTTCATAAAAAAATATTTAGGAGGAGGCCGTTATGATTCTTTTCTTAGACAGCATACCGTAGGAGCTACCGCTGCTTTAAGTTGTAAAAAAGTAAAATAACCAATCAACAATATTGAGATTAAAATGCACTTAAGTTAAAAGTTGAATTTCTTTGTGATAAGACATTATTTATAATTAAAGATATAGTGCACATGCTAAGCCTATAGCATAAAAAAACTCGAAGTTTTCACTTCGAGTTTTTCTTATTTTAATCGGAATTTCATTTCTACTGGTAGATGATCGGATGCTTGTCCGAAACCATTTAATACTTTTCCACTTACATATTCAATTGAGTCTTCAGTATAAAAAATATAATCAATTCGTTCATACAAATCTTTCGTATCAAATGTATTGGCAGGATTGTTTGCTTCAAAAGCTGCATTTCCTACACCTTGCATTTTAAACATTTTTTGAATAACTGCGCTTTCATCTCTTGCTCTTGAATTAAAATCTCCTAATAATATCGTTGGATAATCTTTCTTATAACTGTTAAACAAATTTACCACATATTCAAACTGACGCGTTCTTGTTGGTTTATCAAATGCTTCTAAATGAATATTAATAACCACCACATCTTTTCCTTCTAATTTCACCTTAACCACTTGAACCAAACGTTCTAAATACAGTGCATCTCTATAAAAAGGGTTATCAGGAACACGTTCTAGCACAATACGTTCATAATCTTTCAATTCATATTTACTAACAATCGATTGTCCTGAAACCATTTTACCAAAATGCATACTTGGCGGCCAATACGGAAAAGGCACATAGTTTTCATCCCAATTTACACCTCTTGCCACATAGTTATAACCTAATTTAGCAATTTCATTTTCTTGATTTACTTCATATGAGCGCGATGAGTTATAGTCTATTTCTTGAAAAGCAATGATATCAGGGTTTTCTTTTTTTATTTCTGAAACTACCTTGTTTAAATTTGAATCAAACAATTCCTTTGGTTTTGCTACAGCCCTATTATTGGTCATTCCACTTAGGTAACCAATATTATAAGTAACAATACTATAAATGGAATCATTATCT
This sequence comes from Tenacibaculum sp. 190130A14a, assembly GCF_964048965.1. NCBI lineage: Bacteria > Pseudomonadati > Bacteroidota > Flavobacteriia > Flavobacteriales > Flavobacteriaceae > Tenacibaculum > Tenacibaculum polynesiense. Next base: position 3,408,575 of record NZ_OZ040189.1, read on the forward strand.
ATAGTGGAATCGTAATTGTGAGTGCTTAATTTGGCATATTCTTTTTCATTCATTGTTGGTGAAGAAGCCCAAAAGAAAAATACAAATGCCAAAGCCACTATAACCATTAATAGTTTTAAAATAATCCTCACTAGTTTCTTCATAAAAATTAAAAATATGTTAAATTGGTTTTCAAATTTAAACTTTTTTAGTTTTGCTTAGTCATAGAAGCGTAATTTAAAATTAAAACCATGAAAAAATTAGTAGCTTTATTTATTTTAATGTTTACGGTAAGTACAACATTATTAGCTCAAAAGAAACAAAAGAAAGACGATTTAAGCATAGATCAAAAAACGGAATTAAAGTTAAAGCATATGACTTTAAAGTTTGATTTAACAGCGCAACAACAACGTCAAATTAAGCCTTTATTAGCACAAACAATTAGCGATCACATGGCTATGAAAGAAAAAAGAAAAGCTATGAAGGCAAAAAAACAAAAACTTACTGCAGATGAGCGTTATGAAATAAAAAACAGCATGCTTGACAAGCAAATTGCTTTTAAAGCTGAAATGAAAAAGATTTTAAACGAAAAGCAGTATGAAAAGTTTGAAAAAGCGCATGCACGAAGAGGGCAAAAAATGAAAAAGCGAATTAAAAAGCATAAAAGAGAAAAGCATTCACAACAAGGTGATGAGCATTAATAGAAAAAATAAAAAGTTCGGTTTTTAACCGAACTTTTTATTTTAACCAACTATCTAAATTTATTTTATAAGTTTTTCCAATTGGAATAATATAATCGTGTATTCTAATTCTATTTCCTTCTATTTCTTTTACGTGTTTTTTTGCAACTATAAAAGATTTATGCACTTGTACAAACAAATCTTCTTCTAATGATTCTTTAAACACCGATATCTTTTCTCTTACACTCAATTCTTCCTCTTTACAAACTACTTTACAATAATTCCCCAAAGCTTCAACAAACAAAATATCTTTTATTTGTACCTGAATGTGCTTTTTGTTACTCCTTAAAAACAAACTATCATCTTCTACTCTTTTAACTCGCTGTATTTCTTCCTCACCTGTTTCTAATTTATTTGTAGCTTTTAAAAAACGTTCGAAACTAAAAGGTTTTAACAAATAATCTAATACATTTAATTCATACCCTTCCAAAGCATACTCTTTATATGCAGTAGTAACTATAACATTTGGTTTTTTAGATAGCGTTCTTAAAAAATCAAACCCTTTGAGTTTAGGCATATTGAGATCTAAAAAAATTAAATCTACTTGATTTTTAGATAAAAATTCTAAAGCTTCAATAGCATCATAGCAACTTTTTACAAACTTAAAATTAGGCAAAAAATCACCATATCCTTTAATAATATCATGCGCTACTGGTTCGTCATCAATAATAATATACTTTATCATACTTGATCTATTCTTAATTGCACATTATACACATCTTTAATTATAGTAGTCTCTAGTTTGTATGCATTAGCATACACCAAATCCAATCGTTTTATTAAATTTTGCAAGCCAACACCTCCTTCTTCTGCTTTCATTTCTGCGTCAAAGTTATTTTCAACTTCAAAATAAACTTTGCTCTTTTTAGCCTGCAACTTTATATACACATATGCATTTTCTCTAAGGTTCTCTACACCGTGTTTAAAAGCATTTTCTACTAAGTTAATAAACAACAATGGCATTAACTGCAAACTTTCGTCTTCTACCTCAACTTTAAAATCTATTTTCAATTCTTTATAGTACCTCAACCTTTGAAGGCTTATAAAGTTTTCAATAAAATTAACTTCTTCTTTTAAACTCACATAATCGCTCTCCCCTTTATAAATGCTATAACGCATCATTTCAGATAATTCCAATACAATTTTCTTTGCTTTAGATGCATCCTTATCTATTGACCCATATAAATTGTTCAACATATTAAAGAAAAAATGCGGACTCACTTGAGCTTTCAAGTACTTCAATTCATTTTTTAGTTTTTCATTTCTAAGATTTAAAACATGTTTTATTTCTGTTAGTGCCCAACTTCCTCCAAGAACAAGTAATGTTCCATAATATAAAATTATCAATACGCTATATACCGAAGGAAAATCAATTAATAACACCACATTATCTTTTCCTAAGACTATTGTTTCATAGGCAACAATTAAAACAGGAACTAATACAGATATTCCTATAATATATTTTAAAACCTTTTTATGTTTTTTACTTCTAATTAATTTCATGAAGTAAATGTACACTTCCTTTTGCTTTTACTAATATTATCTTGTCAAACTAACTAAAATTGAGGTTATACGATTCCATAAGTGTGATAAACGAACTAGCTCTTATAAAAAGTGTCTTTTATCATCATACTACTTCAACACATCCCTAAAAATTTAATTAGACCATCTCTATTTATAGGTTTGTCTCATCAAATCTTAATACTCAGAACTAATGAAAAAAAGAATTCTTAGATACCTTAAACATATTTTTGGAACTATTACCGTTTTAGTTATAACCGGCATTTGTGCACTACTTTATCTAAACGGAAGTTTGAATTACGGCCAAAACTCAAAAAGTTATGATCTTTCTCATGAAGGCCCGTATGTGTTTTATGAAAACGACAGCCTTCTAACTATAAACTATGTAAAAGGAAATAGACACGATGGCTTTTATGTTGACACAAAACATCATACTTTAAAGCAACTTATTTCAGGAACTTGTTTTTTCCCTCTTGATTCTACCTCTTTTACATTTCCTTTAAAATCTAATTTTCAAACTCCAAAAGCTATTTATAATGATGGAAATAAAATTTTAGCTATTTCTGATATTGAAAGTAAATACAAAACATTTCGCGACTTCTTAATTAGCAATCAAGTTATAGACAAAGAACTTAATTGGACTTTTGGCAAAGGACATTTAGTTCTAGTAGGTGATTTTGTAGACAGAGGTTTTTCTACCACCCAAGTTCTTTGGTTTATTTATAAGCTAGAACAAGAAGCGAAAAAACATGGTGGAAATGTTCATTTTATACTAGGAAACCACGAGTTAAAGAACCTTCAAGGACAATACAAATCTGCTGAGCAAAAATATTATGCAATTGCTTCTATTTTAGGGAAACAACAGTATAATTTATATGATCAAAATTCTTTCTTAGGTAAATGGATGGCTTCTAAAAACACCATCGAACTTATCAATGGTATTCTTTTTACTCATGGAGGAATTCATCCTGAAATTACTGAATCAAATCTTACTTTGCAGGATTTGAATCGAATCAATAGAGAAAATTATTACAACAGATATTTTCCAAAACCAGAAAAAAACATCATACAAACAGTTCTTTCTACTAAAAAAGGAATTTGTTGGTATAGAGGTTATTTTAGAGATAATTTATCTCAAGAAGAAGTGGAAAAAGGAATTGAAAAATTTAATGCAAAAACTATTGTTGTTGGACATACAATTCAATCTAAAGTAAAGAAATACTACAATGGAAAAGTACTTGCAATTGATGTAAAACACCCAGATGATTACTCAAGCAGTTGGCCCAACAAAAAATCGGAAGGTTTGTTAATTGAAAACAACAATTTCTTTAGAACATTTTACAACGGAACTAAAGAAAAATTATAATTATGGTAAGTGTAATCATTTTAATAGTATCCAACACCCTAATCGTTTTAATAAAAGAGCTTTTATAAGCTCTTTTATTCTTTAAACCAACCAGAATATTTCACATAATTGTTAGCTATACGGTCAATTTCTCCTGAAATAAGTTCTTGAGATATATCTTTCACCTTTTTTGCAGGCACCCCAGCATAAATGCTTCCGCTTTCAACCTTCGTATTTTTAGTTACTACTGCTCCGGCTGCTATGATTGAATTGGATTCAACCACACAATCGTCCATAATAATACTTCCCATTCCTACCAATACGTTGTCGTGAATAGTACAACCATGTACTATAGCATTATGCCCTATAGACACATTGTTTCCTATGGTGGTTGGTGACTTTTGATAGGTAGCATGTATTACTGCACCATCTTGTACATTTACCTTATCTCCCATTTTAATATAGTGCACATCTCCACGAATTACAGCATTAAACCACACACTACACTCCTTACCCATACTTACTTCTCCTACAATAGTTGCATTTTCTGCAACATAACAATCTTCTGGTATTTGCGGACTCTTTCCGTTTACTGGTTTTATTATTGGCATAAAATATTATTTAAAATACGATAGCAAATTAGCTTTTTTTGATGAAGAAACTACGATTTCTTTTCCATTAGATAAAACAACACTTCCACCTTTTCCTTTTTTGTATTTGACTATTTCATTAACGTTGACCAAAAACGATTTATGTACACGTACAAACGATGATTCTTTTAAAATATCCTCAAAATATTTTAATGTTTTACTCACAAGTTTTTTAGAGTTTTCAAAATAGACTTCGGTATAATTATCATCGGCTTTACAAAAAAGAATATCGTTGGTATTTACTACTTCGAAACCATCTTGTAACGGAATGGTTATTTTTCCGTTTACACTATTGGTTTTTGGTGTTAAAATTGAGCTTTCTAAAGCCACTTCTTTTTCTTTTATTTCATGCACTAAATTCACTGCTTTGATCAACTCATCTATAGAAATTGGTTTTAATAAATAATAAGTAGCTTGGGTATTTAAAGCTTCAATAGCGTAATGATCATAAGCTGTTACAAAAATTACTTCAAAGGTTCTGTTTTCAATTTTTTCTAACAAATCAAAGGCATTCCCAAAAGGCATTTCAACATCTAAAAAAACCAGATCCAAATCATATTTATTTATCAATTCTTCTCCTTCTTTTATATTACTTGCCTCTCCCAACAATTCTATATTAGGACAATATTTAGAAATATAATTTCGTAAAATATCTCTACTAATTGCTTCATCTTCTACAATGATTGTTTTTAACTTCATAGCTTAATCTTTCTTTAATATTAGTTCTACTTTCGTTCCGCTTCCATCTTCATGAACATCACTCACCTTCACGGCTATCTTATCTTGATACATATCATTTAAAATAGAAATTCTATTTTGAATTGTACTCATTCCTTTAGATTTCTGTTTTAACTGATTTTTTGTTTTTAATTCTTTAGATTTTTTTCTTCCAACACCATCATCTACTATTAAAATCTTTATCAAGTCATCACTTTCTTGATTCATCGAAATATGTAGGTTTCCTTTTTCTTTCTTATAACGCAATCCGTGCCAAATAGCATTTTCTATATACGGTTGTAATAACATGGGTGGAATAGAATACTCTTCTAATCGAATTTGTTCATCTATGTTTATAGTATAATCAAACTTATCTTTAAAGCGATTATGTTCTAACTTTACATACAATTCTAACAAATCAATTTCTTTAGAAAGCGGAATAAAATCTTCATCTGAATTTTCTAACACCGATCTCATTAACACTGAAAACTCCGATAAATACCTATTGGCACTTCGTTCATCATTTACGGCAATAAAACTATTCACTGAGTTAAGCGCATTAAATATAAAATGTGGATTCATCTGAGACCTCATCGATTTTAATGCTAATAAATTATTTGCTAGTTTCTGTTGTCTGTTGGTTCTAAACATCAAATACGCCAGCAACACCATTAACAACATTCCGCCTATTAAGGAATAAATAATGTATTCCTGACGTTTATTACTTTCTTCTACTAATTGCTGATCTTTATACGCTAAATCTACTTTTGTATCTGCCAGCTCTTTATCTTTTTCTAAACTTTTTATTCTACTCTGATTCTCTGCAATACGTCTTCCAAAACGTTTCAATTGTTGTATTTCCTGTTCTTTTCTTGAATAGAGTGTATCTACCAATTGCACATAATCTTGATAAGATTTTAAGGCTTCAGAATAGGCTCCTACAGTTTCTAAGGCTTCCGATAACTTACGAGTAGCGTCTTTTTGCACAATAAGATCTTCATTTTCATCTGCCTCTTCAATACTCTTTTTTAAATAAGGAATTGCTTCATTATACTCTTCTTTTAAAATATATGCGTTTCCTATTTTATAGTTTATTTTTTGCGAGGTTATAGAGTCTACCAACGATTCTTTATCTTCTGTTTCTATGGTAATGCTGTTGGCTTCTTTTAAGCTTTCTTTTCTTAAATCAATCTCGTCATCATATCTTCTAGCAGTGTTGTAATAGTCTGCTACCTTTTGTTGTTGATTCAATGATCTTCGTACGTTTTCTTTAAAAGCTAAGTCTAAAGAATTTTTAAACAAGGAATCTGCTTTGGTCGTTTCTCCAAGTTTAGCATAGGTTTCTGCTAATTTGGAATTTAAATCTGTTATTTTCGATTGTAAAGATCTTGTTTTAGCAATTTTTAAAGCAGCTTCATAATGTTCTTTGGCCTTCCTAAATTCAGTTAAGTTCATACTAACATCTCCTAATCCTTCCAAAACAAGTAATCGATCGTATGTACTTAACTTTCCTTTTAAAGCTTTTGTATAACTTCGTTTAGCATCTCCGTTTTTTAAAGCCAATAATTGCGTTTTCGCTAGTAACAGTTGTACTTTGTTATCATACACTTCTTTTAACGATGCTTTAAAGTTCTCTATAGCCAAATCGTATTGTTTCCAATAAGTGTATATCTCTGCAAGCTCTTTAAACGAAACTGCTCTTCTTCGTTTGGTTTGACTTTCATCTAACATTTTCTCAACAAACGTTAAACTCTTATCCAAGTTTTTCTCTTTATGAAACTTTACAGAGTCGTAATAAACATTAAAAGCATCGGAAGCTTTTTTACTTTTAGAAGGTTTGTTCCTAGGGCTTGATAATTTTTTAAGACTGTATTTTGACTTTTTATCTTCAATTCCTTCTACCGATATTTTTATATCTTCATTATCCTTTATAACATAATACACTGTATCAAAATCTGGATGCGTAACAATTAATTCGTCGTTTGCTCTTGCCTTTATAATATATCGATCTTTCAAACTAGAAAACAAAAAGAGTTTCCCATTTACAGATACATTGGCGTTTTTAATTGGAAGGTTTGTATTCTCATCAATCACCTTCACTTTTATACTAAACACTCTCTCTGAACTACTTTCTTCTTGTGCCCAAATTGAAGATTGACTCCCTAATAACAAAACTACTAGTATGTATAAAAATCTCTTCATCATTTTATTTTATTCATGTAAACATACACACAAAAAATCGGTTCAAAAAATGCAACTATCTGTAAAAGCCTATACTTTACAACAAAAAACAACACTTTACTCATTTTTACATCCTGTTTACTCACTCAATTGTTCTGTTTACTCATTCTTGGTTTTTTTAGAAAAAGGTTGGCCCTAGTTTTGATAATGTAATACAAAATGTAAGTCAAGAAATTATAAACACTTGCATGTAGTATTTGAAATTAATTAAATCATACCAAGCTTTTAATTAAACAATAATTAAAAACCAAAAATTATGAAAAATCATGTTTTAAAATTCAGTTTTCTATTTGCGTTCCTTATTTCTTTAGGAAGTTTTGCAAATACTCAGCCAATAAAAACGGTTAAAAAGCAAACTATTAAAGTAGCCTTATTATTAGATACAAGTAATAGTATGGATGGTTTAATAAACCAAGCAAAATCACAATTATGGGATATTGTAAACGAGCTATCATATGCAAAGTGCAATGGTATAAATCCGAATTTAAAAATTGCTTTGTATGAATACGGAAACGATCGTTTGTCATCGAGAGAAGGGTACATTCGTCAGGTATTACAGTTTACAAGCGATTTAGACGAAATTTCTGAACGTTTATTTTCTTTAACTACCAATGGTGGAAGCGAGTTTTGCGGACAAGTAATTCAAACTTCATTAAATGAATTAGAATGGGGTAAAAACGAACGTGATTTAAAAATGATTTTTATTGCTGGTAACGAACCATTTACGCAAGGAAAAATTAATTATAAAGATGCAATTACCAACGCAAAAGAAAAAGATATTACCATTAACACTATATTTTGTGGAAACTATAACGATGGTATTTCTGGTATGTGGCAAGACGGTGCATATTTTGGAAATGGTGATTATATGACCATTAATCACAATAAAAACATTGTACATATCGTTACTCCTTATGACAGCGATATTATTATTTTAAATAAAAAACTGAATAAAACGTATATCCATTATGGAAATGCTGGTTATTCTAAATATCAAAAACAAGCCCTACAAGATACTAATGCACAAGAAGTAGCAGAAGAAGTTGTAGTAAAGCGTGCTGTTAGTAAAAGCTCTAGATTGTACAATAATTCTTCTTGGGATTTGGTAGATGCATCGAAAGCTAAAAAAGTTGACTATGCTAAGTTAAAAAAAGAGCAACTACCTAAACATTTACAAAATAAGTCTGCTAAAGAGATAAAAATCTATGTAGATAAAAAAAGTAATGAGCGTAAAGAAATTCAGAAAAAAATTCAAGAATTAAACAAAAAGCGCAAAGTATACATTGCTAAAAAGAAAAAAACAGATACTAAAAGTAATGAGTTAGAAAGTGTAATGATAAAGGCTATTAAAAAACAAGCTAAAAAGAAAAACTACTCATGGTAAGTAGAGTAGTTCTTAATTCAATTCAATTTTGAGAAGGAGGCAACTCCTTCTTTTTTATTTTACCAATAAATCTTGTCCAATACTAATTGTATTATCTTTTAATCCGTTGGCATCTTTTAATCGTTTTACCGATATATTATGTTTTCTTGCAATAGAATACAACGTATCTCCTTTTTGAACTTTGTAGTATGAGTTATTGCTTACCACCACTTTGGTATTCTTCTTACCTCTTTTTGGGATTCTATCGTACTTGTAAAGTTCGTACTTATGAATAAGTGCTATTAATTTTTGAGGGTATTTTCTATCTGTTGCGTATCCTGCTTTTTTTAATCCGTACGCCCATCCTTTATAATCGGTATGACGTAGTCTAAACAAACTAGCATATCTTTTACGCGTTAATAAGAATTGCGAGTGATCTTCATAAGAAGATTCTGGATATTTATACTTTCTAAAACACTCTCCTTTTTCATCATCATCGTGCGTTACACTCTTTCCTTTCCATCCTCGATGGCATTTAATTCCGAAGTGATTGTTGGAACGCACTGCTAGCGGACTTCTTCCACTACCCGATTCTAAAATTCCTTGTGCCAAGGTAATACTTGCTGGAATTTTATGTTCGTGCATTTTTTTAACCGCAATAGGAGCAAATTTTAAAATATAATCTTCTGTATTGTTAATTGTGGTTTTTGTTTTTCTTTTTACCTGTTCTATTTGAACAATCTCTGGCTTTTTTTCTACCTCTTCTTTAACAACAACTTTTTTAGGTTGCGAGGTTACCACACGCTTACTCGTATCGCAACTTGTTAGTCCTAATAAAGTAACTACTAAAAATAAACCTACATATAATCTCATTAAATCTGTATTAATTCTTGATTCTTATTTTTCAACTTTTGGTTTACACCAGCAACACCCTGTAAACCTCCTGTATGAATTGCTAAAATTTTACTTCCTCTATCAAATTGATTTTCTTCAATCAGCTTTAAAATTCCGTACAACATTTTTCCTGTATAAATAGGATCTAGAGGAATATTTGTTGCTGCTTTAAATTCATTTATAAAACGGATAAGTTCTGGAGTATATTTTCCATAGCCTCCAAAGTGAAAATTAGTTTGTAAACTCCAATGATCGTTCCTTTTTACAAATGGTTGTATTTCTGAAGTTAAAAAATCTCCTTTTAACGCAGGAAACCCAATTATTTTTTGATGTTCTTTTACCGAATTTATCAATCCAGCAATGGTTCCTCCAGTACCTACAGCACAACAAATATAATTGAATTTTTCATCTTCAAAAGTTACAATTTCTTGGCATCCTTGTACCGCCAAATTATTGGTTCCTCCTTCAGGCACCAAATAAAAACTCCCAAACTCTTCTTTGAGTTGTTTTATAAATACTTCTGAGGTTTTATTTCGGTATGCTTCTCTCGATACAAACTTTAATTGCATTCCGTTATCAACCGCATGTTTTAAGGTTGTATTTCCTGCAAGTGTACGTTCTAAATCTTTCCCTAATTCATCTCCACGAATAATTCCAATGGTTTTAAAACCAGCTATGTTACCCGCAGTAGCTGTAGCAGCGATATGATTGGAATACGCCCCTCCAAAGGTTAATAAAGTGCTGTGCTTTTCTTCTTGCGCTTTGGCAATATTATACTTGAGTTTTCTAAACTTATTGCCCGATACAAAAGGATGAATGCTATCTTCTCTCTTTATCCACAATTCAATTCCCTTTTCTTTTAAAAGAGGTAACTGAACGGGTTGATTTATGGGAGTAGGTATTTCTAACTGAAAAAGCATTGCTTATAATTAATGCTACAAAAGTAAGAGTTTAATTAATTTCTAACTTATAGCCTACCCCATGAATATTGGTAATTTTAATGGAAGCATCGTCTTTTAGTTTTTTACGTAGTTTAGAGATATAGGTATCTAAACTTCTACCAACAATAACCCCATTGTCTTCCCATACTTTTTTGGTGAGTTCTTCCCTTTTTACAATCTCGTTAGGTTTACTAATAAAAATTGCAAGCAATTCACATTCTTTTTTAGATAAATTAATCTCTACAGCCTGTTTTACAAGCTTGTTTTGATCTGGGTAAAACTCAAATATCCCTAAGGTTTGAATATCTTCTGAAGTCTCCGCTGCCACATCTTTTTTATTCCTAGTTCTTAGAAAAACAAAAACGCCAATGAACAGTAACACTAGTAAAGCTCCATACAAAATCAAAGGTTGTGAAGTTGCCAATTGTTTTTGTAAAAACTGAATCTCAATCACATAACAGGCAGTTGGTAACAACCTACCTCTACAAGGAATGATAGAGTTTTCCTCAGTCCTTTTCATTTCATAACTATATACCACCTCTTTATTGGTACAATCTTTAACCTCTAAAATATAGTTGGTTGAAAAATTTGCTTTGGTAAAATTCCTATTAACGATAGCCACCAAACTATCTGGGTTTATTTCTAGGTGGTTTTGAAAACTTAATTGATAAGTGTTTTGGTCTTGTTCTTTTACAGGCAATACCAACGAAGTAATGTCTTGAGCATTGAGTAATAATTCGTGCCCAATACTACGTATAGACACTTTTGCTCTTTCTGAAAAAGTATTGGATTTACTACATGACACTGCTATAAGCAGTATTAAAAACACATTGATATTTAAAAAAAACTTCTTGCACATACAACTTACAAATATCAGGCTTTTTATATTCATTTTTAGTTCGTTGACACTTCTTTTACACTTTTTTGACATTTGTACAACCCAATAAATTATTGAAAGCTGATATTTTAAGATTAATACAAATTCTAACTTTAAATCCAATACTATATGTAGAAAGCCAGCTTTTAATTAATTTTACGAAAAAAAGATAGATTAATTCATATGAAAAAGAAAGCATGGTTATTAGTATTAATTACAATTTTCTTCAACAGTTATTTAACCGCTCAACACAGTGAAAAAATCAATAAGTTAATTTCTAACTTAAAACCAATTGACTCTGTTTCCGTTAATAAAAAATATAGAAATGGAGACAAAAAAGAAATTGGTAATTATAGAGTTTTCGAATTGAACAACTATGAATATCATCTGCGTACAGGGAAATACTTCACCTATTATCCTGGCAATAAAATATTGGCAGAAATTACTTATGATAATTTCGGTATAGCTTTAGAATGGAAACTATATGATGGACTTGGTAATTTATTGGAAGAGTTTAAAACAATATCTATTGATACCCAAATAAACAATCCGGAGAAGCTTTTAACCAATTTCGATTTAATTGATATAGTACGAGAAGAAAAAAAATATAGATTTTCAGATAAGATATGTGGTTGGTTTTTATTCAAGGAAGGTAAAAAACTCAATGGTAAAAAAATTGAAGAATGGAAAAAGTACTATCCAAATGGAGACATCAAAAAAGTCAAAGTTTATTAAACTGAAAATGACTTAACCTAAAAAAGTATCTAGAATTCCCAACAAACAGATTGCTTCGTTACACTCGCAATGACGCTACTTAACGTCATTACGAACGAAGCAACGCGCAATGAAGTAATCTGCCTTTTTAGAACTCCCAACAAACAGTTTACTTCATTACACTCGCAACAATATATCAATTATCAAAAATTACAATTACCCAAAAAACATTTTTTAAAATATGGGTAGCTATAATTCTTACCGTTTGTTTTTAAATATGTTTGAACAATCAAAAACTACAACTCTCTACTTACCCTCTAAAAAATTAAACACGTAAAACCTTAAACATACATTAAAATGAAAAATTCAAAATCAATTTTAGCAGTTGTTTCAATCATTTTTACTTTTTCTTTATTACTAAGTTGTAATAATGAAATGGAATCATTTAAACAGGATGAATTATCACCAATAATTCAAAAAATAACGAAGGATAATGTTATTGAAATAAGCCTTACTAAAAACGGAAAAATAGTATACTCCGAAAAAGACGGATTCGAAGAGGGCTTCTCTACAAAAATGGAACCAGGTGACATACTGTGTAAAGGGTCAGGTCTCCCTTTTGCCAAATGTGTTAGAAAAAACCTAGACAACGGAAAAACTATGAAACTATACAAAAACGGCGATGTTTATTACGCTGAAGAAATGTAGTAGCATAAAAGATGCTATTTAAAAAGTAAAAACCCATTATTGAAGAATCTCGCGGAGGAAATAATTAGATTACTTAACTAACAAAACACTAGCACCTAACAACATAAAAAACAACCTATTAAGTACAAGACATCAAAGTTTTGCATTTTTTTATTACTCTGGTTTTGACAATGAAAGTATAGAATTCTAAAAAATTGCTTTTCATATACTACACCGTTCCAAACCTCCACACTCCATTTCCTAGTTTAAAATAAAAGCTTACTTTTATGCTATGAATATAAAACTAAGTGAAAAGAGAAAATTGAAATAGCTAAAACACTTAAAAAGAGTGTCTTGATAATGAATTAATTGCTAAAAACACTGGTTTATCTCTTGAAGAAGTAGAAAAATTAAGAGTCCGAAAAAAATAGCGCTGTTGCCTAAGAAGGCTGAAAAACTAAAAAAATTGCATACTTATAAAAAATCAACGTTTCTTAACTGAAACTATTATTCATAGTTTTTTAAAATGAGAAAACTAACTTTAATATTGATTACCTTAACAATAATTGCTAGTTGTAAAGTAGTAGAGATTACTGATATTGAAAAACGTTACCTAATTTCAGGCAAAGGAAATAATAAATTCTATTTAATAGATTTTATTAAAGAAAATCAAGATAATGAAAAATTGGGTGAAATCCCTTCTGTTATTCTTAACGGTGAAGTAATAACATATCATTACAAAGAAGAACACGAAAAAATTTTGATTACCAAAAAAGAAATTAAACGAATTGAAATTATGGAATCTAAAAAGAGCATCCCTTTATATGGAAGTGCAGGAAAGTATGGTGTAATCATGATTTACACTTATTGATTCTAAAATATGTTTAGAACAAGTTAAACAAATCTAAATTAAAAAGGATTTAAAGTATCGAAAAACACTCCTCCAATGGAAAGAATTAAAGAACTAAACAGCTTTACAAAGACTAATCTCGGACTTGGCCTATTATTATTAATCTATGGTTTTATAAGTCGAATAATTCCCTTTAATGTCTTTTGGGAATCGAAATCTGTTGGATGGGTATTAATACTGCTTGGACTAATTAGTGTATTACTAGATGGAATTAAAAAACGAAAAGCTTTGAATAAAAAGACAATTTGGAACAAAATAGGAATTGGATTTATATGTTTTACGCTATTAATTCAGACCATTTTAATCATCATCATCCCTAATACGGATGCATTTAAAGTATCGAAAGAGTTTATATTAAACGATAAAGAGTTAGCGTCAGAAGTTGGAACTATTAAAGGCTTTGGTCTAATCCCTACGGGGGGAATTTCTGTTCAAACAAATTCAAATGGTAAAACAGGAAATGCTAATATTAACTTAATAATTAAAGGAGAAAAGGCTTATAAAAGTGTTACCGTTTTTGTTTTTAAAGATTACGAAAAAGATTGGGAAGTGTACGGTATAGAATAAAAAACGGTTAACGAACCTACAAGGAAAATTGCAAATTTAACAGGTTGAATAATGGAAATAATTGATCTTAATGAAATTGATTTTGAAATAAATGAACATGATTTTTTTACCTTTTTAAAATACAAAGGAAAACCTTTTACTGGCAAAGTAAAAGATGGAAGACAAATCACTCAATTTAAAAATGGTAATGCAAATGGAGATTCATTTGAATACAATAAAACCGGTCAAATTATACAACACGATGTTTACCTAAATGGTAGTTCGATTCGTTCAAAAGAGTGGTACTCAAATGGTCAATTACTTTTAGATTCGGAATTAGGAAGAGTATGGAATTCTAAAGGAAAGCTTGTCAAAGACAATGAACATTGGCTTTACAACAATCTTAAACCAAAAACAAAAGGAAATTACTTTAAAGAAGGTATTATTTACTTAGCACCTAATGGTGAAATTGTTGCTGAACAAAAATATATTAATCCCGAAAAAGACATTACAAAATATAATGACACGTCGCTTGCGAAATGGTACTATGAAATATTAGTTAATCCATGTCCTGAACTATCTCCAGAAATCTATTTTACAAATTCAAATACTAGGTTTATTTGGGGGTGGATTTGGAATATTTTTAAGAATGATAAGCAAAAAGCCACACAAATTCTTTCTAAGCTTACCAAACATGAAAATTTAAAAATTGCAGAAGACGCCAAAGAAATGTTAAACGATATAAAAAAAACAAACTTCAACTATATTAAAGCGAAATGGTTATAAAAAATATAGTACAGTTTAAAATTTCAAAAAAATGGAATATCAAGAATGTAATTTGAATATACGATATGATTTGCCTAAAGAAGTTTGGAATAAAGTACCATTGATTTATGAAAAAATGGATGGCTGGATTGGGTTTGGAAAAGATGGAAATGGAGAAAACGGAATTCCATATTGGTTTAGTTACAACGAAGAAGAAAAATTTGTTTTTGCATCAGTTGAACCTAGCGGTCTTCTTTTTGAAGCAAATATGGATTCGAAAGAATGGATAGTATGGAAAACAGAATTCAAAAAAATCGCAACAGAAATTCTTGGGTTTAAGGTTGACGAAGTAACACTTTCTAAAAAGTAAAATGAATTTATTCAAACAAAAATATAAAACGCAATACTTCCTTGATGGTATTGAATTTGATGGATCTGAAGACTGTATTTATTTCTGTGCATTAACCAATATGAATGAAGAAGCTGCAAAATCTGCTCTTGCCATTAATAAATTAACATTTGACCATAGGACAAACAAATTAATAAAAAAGGAACGTTTTTGGGAAGGAACACTAGATGAGGAAATTCCCTTAACAGATAATGAAAAACAATTTCAATTTATAGAATTTGATATAAAAACACCTGGTCATTTAATTACAAATTCAAAAAGCATAAATCATTTTGGGGGTAATTGTCCAGAACAACTAATAATGCCAACACTAAAAGGAACAACTGTTAGCTATTTAGGCATGATTAGTAAAGAAGAAAAATTATTTGAATGGCTTGATTTTGATCTCCACTTGGTATGTCCTACTTTCTTAGACTTTACAGAGCCTATTAGTATTGATTATTCTAATCCAAACAAACCTGTTTTTATTAATAAAGACAAAATAGAAAATAATGAGTTTTGTAACAAAGAAGCAATGAAAAGTATAAAACCTTTTGCGTATTACTCAAAACAAAGTTTTTCCTTTAGTAACACAAACAAAAGAAATGTGATTAAGAAATCAATAGAAGGATATTGTGGAATTCCTGATTGGGATCATGAACCTTTTTTACCCTATTGCCCCAAAACCGGAAAAAAGATGGAATTTGTTTTAAACACCGTCTGGATAAATGCAAAGCTTATATCTGAAGTTCCTGAATCTATTAATCAAGGAGGAGATACCGATTTATTTTTTAGTGATGGTAACCTACATATCTTTTTTCAACCTGAATCAAAAGTATTAACCTATTTTGCTCAATACTCTTAAAATAAAAAAACACCTTTTACCCAAAACATAATCGAAAAAAGTATATTAAAATGTCTAAACAAAAATTTGAGTTCGAATCAATATACAACCTACTAAACGTTCAAGGTAAATTTTTAAAAAATAAAACAAAGGACACCATAGAAAATTTAGACAAAATATATTCTGAGTTTAACACAGTAAAAAACTTACCAAAAGCATTGCTTTTTATGAACTTAGGCCAACTAAGTTTCGAAATAGGCTTTTCTACAATTAACGAAGAGCTTGATATTCAAAATAATTGGGAATATGAATTTAATTTAAATAATGGAGAATCTTTTAACATAGAAGATTACTCCATGTACAACTCGAAATATCCTTTAGAAGATTATTTTTCTATCATAAGAGAAGAGTTTTTAGAAAATATGATGAAGGAGTTTTTTATTGAATGCTACTGGAACTCAAAATTAAAAGATTTAAAAACAAACGTACTTTATAGTAATGATTCAGATTGTGATGAAATAATTGATTTGAGTAATGATTTAGTAGTGTATCATAATTTTGATTTCTTAAAAGTTAACTAAGATTAAAAGAATGAAATCTATGACAAAAGCTGAAAGATTTGATGGCTGTATAATTGGAGGAGCAATTGGAGATGCTTGGGGAAGTGGTTTTGAAAATCAATTTGAAGAAGAAGACGATACATTTTATTTATTAGGCAATCCAAATGTAAAAAAGCCTAACTGGGGAATTACAGATGATACACAATTGACTTTAGCCACAATAGAAGCAATTATTGGCAGTGAAAAACTAACTCCTAATATTTTAGTAAAACAATTCATAGCATATTATAAAAAAAGAAAAATAAGTGGAATTGGCGCAAGTACTTTAAAATCATTAAAAGAATTAAGCCATGGAGGTCATTGGAGCCAAGCAGGAAGGAGAGGTGAATATGCAGCAGGAAATGGAGCAGCAATGAGAATTGCACCAATTGCTTTTAAAGAAGAAATTAATAATTCTGAAATAAGAGATATTTGCATAATCACTCATAATAATGATGAAGCATATATAGGAGCCAAAAGTGTAGTGATTGCAATAAGAGAAATTCTAAATAATAATTGGAACGGAGAAACAAACTTGATTGAATTGATTATAAATCAAATTCCTGACACTAGGGTTCGAGATCGATTAATAGAAATTAAAGATATCCAAAACCTTCAAGAAGTTGGACTATTTGGTAGTGATGGATATGTTGTAAATTCAATCCCTTTAGCAATAGCTGCTGCCAATAAAGTTAGAGAAATAGGAATTGAACAAATGTATTTACAGTTAATTGAAATTGGTGGAGATACCGATACAAATTGCTCAATCGCTGGTCAAATAGCAGGAACTTTAATAGGACGAAAAAACATACCAGAAAAGTTAATTAATAAGCTAAAAGAATTACAAGATTATAAATGGATAGAAACAACCATAAATCAATTAATAAAAAAAGAAAACTGGATATAAGAAAGTAAATAATTGCTCATGAATAAAATGAATAGAAAAGAATTTTTAATTATTGTTTGGAAAAAAATTCTAAAACCACTTATTATTGTCGGAATCCTCTTTTTTTGTGGTAAGATTTCTTACAGTATTTTCTCCAATGACAAAATCAAACAATTTATCCTTCTTATAATTATTGGAATAGGTTTACTAATACTAATCTCTCATCTCATTGAAAAACTCTTTAATTTATTATCAGAAAACCTCAGTAAAGCAATCCCAGACACCATAAAACCATCGTTAAGAATCATTGGTAAATTATTTAGTTATATATTACCCATACTATTAGGTATGATTATTTATCATTTCGGAAAGGAAGATTGGGTTACTTCCTCATTAATACTGGGAGCACTCTTAATTGAAAAATTAAAAGAAATTATAAAGGAAGAAAAACAAAATATAACTCAAAATGAATCGAGAAATCATAGACATACATGATTATACTATTTTATTAGAAGAAGCTTCTTCTAATAGTAACTTGATTGATTCTTGTTTTTTTGATGAGCCAGTAATCGCCATTGCTTTTTATGGAGTTGGTGACGTTGGCTTGAAAGTGAAATTTGATGGAAAAATGAAAGAATTCCATCATACCAAAGGCATGGTATTATCATTTTATGCAAATGATAAAGTAACCTTTGAACATCATGTTTCTAAACTAAAACCATTACAATGCTTGGTAATTGTAACTGCTTTAAAAAACATAGATAAATTACCGGATGGAGAAGGGCAGTTTTTAGAAAAATTTTTGCGCCCATTGGTACATCCAAAAGATCATTATGTTGAAGGCCCTGTTTTTAATATGAGCCCTGAGATGTTTCAATTAGTAGAACAATTCTTCAGCAATACATACAAAGGTGAAGTTAAAATGCTTTTCTACAAAAGTCATATCACGGCATTACTATCACATTATTTCGGACAATTAGCCAAACAACAAAATGCGAAACTCAATACTTTAGACCTTGAAAAAATCAATCTTGCACACGAAATTTTAGTTTCAAATTTAGAAAACCCACCCTCTTTAACAGAATTAGCTCATAAAATAGGTACAAACACCAACAAACTTAAAATAGAATTCAAAGCTCAATTTGGTGTTCCTGTTTTTAAATACCTACAAAACGAACGTTTAAAAAAAGCCTACAACCTCATTAAAAATGAAAAAAAACCAATTCAAGAAGCTGCATGGGCTGTTGGCTATGATAGTTTAGGTTCTTTTTCTAATGCTTTTGAAAAAAAGTTTGGTTTTAGACCCAGTCAAGTCTAAAATTCTTTTCGAATAAATCATAATTCTTTTTGAATAAGTTACTGGTTAACAAGTACCATAGCTTTGTATCATAATTAAAAACCAATATTATGATCAGTAAAAGTTTATTCAGTATTATCACCGCCATATTCGTTTGGGTTTTGGGTGTTTGCTTTTATCTCTTATCATTTTATATCACTCTGTTAAATGACCTAGACTTACAAGCTAATATAATACTCGCATTAGGGTTAATTCCAAGTGCTTACTTAGGAACCTATCTATTTTACAGAAAACATTATTTAAAACCATCATCACTTGCTCTCCTATATATACTTGTAATTACACTACTCGATGCTTGTATAACAGTACCCGTATTCTTAATTCCAAATGGTGGGAGCTATTCAGATTTTTTTGGAGATCTAAAATTCTACGCAATTGTAATAGAGATTTATGCAATTGTATGGTACTTCGGAAACTATATAACTAATAAAAAAAGAGCATGAAAACACTGACACTTTTTATTACGGTATTATTGAATGCGCTTGCTACTGGTTTTTTCTTTGCTTGGTCTGTTTCTGTTATTCTAGGAACAAAAAAAACGGGTGATTTAACCTACTTAGAAACCATGCAAAGTATTAACAAAGAAATTCTAAATCCTGCTTTTTTTATTGTGTTTTTTGGAAGCTTAATTACACTGCTCATCACTAGTTATACTCAGTTTTATGATAAACCTGTGTTTTGGTTAATCTTTATTTCGGCTATTACCTATTTAATAGGAACTTTTAGTATAACCGCCTTCGGAAATGTTCCTTTAAATAATCAATTAGAGGCTTTAAGTCTTGAAAAACTAACTCTTTCTCAATTAAAAAACTTCAGAAACTATTATGAAACTAGGTGGAATGTATATCATACTATAAGAACCATAGCTAGCATGGTCTCCTTCATATTATTGCTGGTTGCAATTTTTATAAAAAAACAATTTTAAAACAATTATCATGAATAATAACATATTAATTATCGGAGGAACTGGTAAAACTGGTCACCGAGTAGTAGAACAATTAAGAAAAAAAGGAATCGAACCTAGAATTGGCTCTAGAAATGCATCGCCAAACTTTGATTGGGATAACAAAGATACTTGGGTAGCCGCTTTACAAGGAATTGGAAGAATGTACGTTACCTATTATCCTGACTTAGCCGTTCCGGGAGCCAAAGAAGCCATAGAAAGTTTAACCTATTTAGCTAAAGAATTAGGAGTTCAAAAAATGGTTTTACTATCAGGAAAAGGTGAAACAGAAGCTGAAGCTTGCGAACAAATTGTAATGAATTCAGGTATCGATTACACTATTGTTAGAGCCTCTTGGTTTAACCAAAATTGGAGTGAAAGTTTCTTTTTAGAGCCTATTTTATCTGGAGAAGTAGCTTTACCAATGTCGGACGTATTAATTCCATTTGTTGATACTAATGATATTGCGGAAGTGGCCGCTACAGTTTTACTTGATGATTCTTACAATGGTCAAACTATTGAAGTAACAGGACCAGAATTAATTACATTTAAAAACATTATTGACATCATTTCAAAAACTAGTGGAAGAAATTTAAATTTTTATGACATTACATTAGAACAATATATAGATGGTATGAAACAAATGCAAATACCTAATGATGTTGTATGGTTGATTGAATATTTGTTCAGTCATGTTTTAACCAATCCTAAAAATCAACTTGTAGTTAATGATATTGAACAAGTACTAGGAAGAAAAGCAAAAACGTTTTTAGAATATGCACAAGAAACCGCTAAAACTGGAATTTGGAATCAGATTAAAGTCAGTTAACCAATACTACCAAACTTTATCCATAAAAAAACCTCCTAGCCATTACTAAGAGGTTTTTTTTATTTAAGTTCTTTCTCTAACCAAGTGAAAAACTTTTTTATTTTTTCTTCATTATCATCTATCCATCTTTTTGATTTCAAGTCCATTTGTGTAACAAAATTGCAAAAAGCCTCTATATGACCACTCTTGGCCAACTTATCGTAAAACGTCACATAAAACTCCCACCAAAAGCCTTCTTTCTCACTATTCTCTTTTAGCTCTCCTAAAATTAAAAACAAACTTTTTGTGTTCTCCACAAACATTTCTTCTTTGGTTTTATCCTTGTTTTTCTCAAGCTTATGCGTTGCCTCTAACATTGACAACATTAACTCTGCAGCACCAAAATCATCATCTTTCCCGAGCAAATTTAGATTTATCGTTACATTTTTGCCATCTTCTTTCTTAACTCCAGCTTTGATATTCTTTTGAAGAATCGCATAGATCTCTTGTGCTCTGATAGACTCAGGTTCAATAAACAAAAAATAATAACTGGCTAATAACGCCTGTACTCTTTTACCTTTTGAATCGTTTATTTTTGCTAAATAAAAATGACTTGACGTGTGAACAGGATTATGCTTAATAGCTTCTTGTAAATGAACCTCTCCATTTTCTAAATCATTCATTTTTAAATAATTTATTGCCAAATTAAAATGAAGTAAGTAATGATTCCCCAACTTTTTTATTCCCTTTTCGAAAATCTTTATCGATTTTTTTGTTTTTCCCAACATATCTAATGCCGAGCCCTTATTTACATAAGCCGGTAATAAATAACGTTCATCTTTAGAACTACTTATAACCTTATCGGAATACTTAATGGCGTTTTTGTAATCTTTCAAACTCATATAAGAGAGTGAGATTTCATAATTCGCCAAAGGAGAATTTTGTTGTAATTCTAGCGCTTTTTTATAATAGTTAATGGCATCTTTATACCTTCCTTTATCGTGATTAGATATACCTACCTCAATCAACTTATTAAAATCTTCTTGGGCACTCACATGCATTACAGCACCCAATAACAATAATGCTATAACAATTTTTTTCATAAAACAATTTTTTAAGATTTAGCTAAAGTTAGAAATTTTTTCTTCAACTTCCTCCCATTCTTCCATTAAATCATCTACTTTGGCCTTTTTAGCTTTATAATTTTCAAAGAAGTTTGGTTGTGCAGAAACTTCTGCATAATTCTGTGCTAATTCTAAATCAATTTTTTCAATCTCTTCTTCTAAATTAGCAATTTCCTTTTCTATTTTATTTATTCTATTCTTTAACTTTTTAAGCTCTTTTTCTTGCTCCTTTGATAATTTGTAGGCTTCTTTTTTAGAAGTATCTTTTTCTGATTTTACTACCGTACGCTTCTCAGCTTCTCTCAAACTTTCAATTTGATGCTGCTCTAAGAAATAATCAATATCTCCTAGGTACTCCTTAATTTCACGATCTTTAAATCCGTATACCGTAGTGGTCAATCCCTGCAAGAAATCACGGTCGTGAGAAACAATAATTAAGGTACCATCAAAATTTTGCAAAGACTGTTTTAATACATTCTTAGAGGCAATATCTAAGTGGTTGGTAGGCTCATCCATTATCAATACATTAAACGGTGATAATAGTAATTTACATAAAGCCAATCGGTTTCGTTCTCCTCCTGATAATACCTTTGCTTTTTTATCTACGGCTTCACCACTAAATAAGAAAGCTCCTAGCATATCTCTTACACGAATTCTGTTAGAATCATTTGCTGCATCTTCCATGATTTCTAATACTGTTTTCTCTGGAGGTAAATGTTCTGACTGATTCTGTGCAAAATATCCTACTTCTACATTATGACCCAATTTCAAATCTCCTTCAAATGGAATCTCACCAACCATCATTTTGGCTAGGGTAGATTTTCCTTGTCCGTTTTGACCAACAAAAGCAATTTTACTATTACGTTCAATTAATAGATCTACGTTTTTTAACACTTCTTTTTCGCCATAGTTCTTGCTTAAGTTTTCTGCCTCAACAATAATTTTTCCTGGCTCTTTAGAAATTTCAAAACGTACATTCATCACCGCATTATCGTCTTGGTCTACTTCTATGCGTTCTACCTTTTCTAATTTTTTAATAAGCGATTGTGCCATGGCCGCTTTACTAGCCTTAGCTCTAAACTTTTCAATTAGCTTTTCGGTATGTTCTATTTCCTTTTGCTGATTCTTTTGTGTTTGTAATTGTTTCTCTTTAATCTCAGCACGTAGTTTCAAAAACTCAGAGTACGGTTTTTTATAATCATAAATCTGCCCTAATGAAATCTCAATAGTTCGATTGGTTACATTATCTAAAAACATTTTATCGTGAGACACTAGTACAATAGCACCTGCATAATTCTTTAAAAAATTTTCCAACCAAATAATCGATTCAATATCTAAGTGGTTGGTAGGCTCATCGAGTAATAAAATATCGTTGTTCTGTAAAAGAAGTTTCGCTAACTCAATACGCATACGCCAACCTCCAGAAAACGTATCGGTTAGTTTGTCAAAGTCTTCTCTTTGAAATCCTAAACCTTGTAAAATCTTTTCGGTATCTCCTTGATAATTATATCCTCCTAAAAGTTCGTAACGCTCTGTTTTTTCGTTTAAATCAATAATTAATTGATTGTAACTTTCACTTTCATAATCGGTTCTTTCTGCCAACTGCGCATTGATATCATCCAATTCACCTTCAATTTCTTTAATTTCAGTAAATGCCTGATATGCTTCTTCGAGAATAGTTCTTCCATGCACAAAATCAATATCTTGACGTAAAAAACCAATATTAATTTCTTTATCTAATGCTAAAGATCCTGCACTACTTTCAAGATCGCCTGCTAACACTTTTAGTAAAGTTGATTTTCCTGCTCCATTTTTCCCAATCAATCCAATTCGATCACCTTTATTCAATTTAAAAGTAATTCCTGAAAACAAATCGGTTCCCATAAATGAGACCGATAAATTATGTACATTTAACATCTAATATTCGTTTTTTGTAACCTCGGTTACTTTTTCTTATTAGTTTTTTCCCGATTTTTGCACAAACTTACTAAAACGAAACTAATAAATACATCATGTTCGGAAAAGGCAGTAAATTATATAGTATTTTAAAACATAAATGTCCACGTTGTCACGAAGGAGAGTTTTACAAATACAAGCTCAATGTAAATCCTAAAAAAATTACGCAATTACATGATAATTGTCCGAACTGTGGATTAAAATACATGTTAGAAACTTCATTTTTCTTTGGAGCAATGTATGTAAACTATGCCCTAGCAGTAGCTTTATTTGTAGCCGTTTTTATAATTGCTAAAGTTTTTATTGGTCTGAGTATTTTACAAAGTTTCATTAGTATTGTGGTAGTTTCTTTACTACTCACTCCTATCACACTTAGGTTGTCTCGTATTATTTGGATCAATCTTTTTGTAAACTACGATAAAGAAGCCGCGAAAAAGAAAAACTTAAAGTAAATCTTGAAATCTTTTGATATCGATTTCTTTATCCAACTCCTGATTGTTTTCAAGATGATTTAACAAGTTTTTAGCTACCGTTGGAGCAATCATAACTCCACGAGTTCCTAAACCGTTTAAAACGGCTAATTTTTTGTTTTCTGGATGTGTTCCTACTAAAGGTCTTCTGTCTTTTACCGTTGGACGTATTCCTGCTCTTTGTTCTACGATTGTATAAGAGACGTTAATTACTTTTTCTAATTTTTCTATCAACTCTTTTTTCCCTTCTTCTGTGGGTATAGAAGTTTTATCAGTCCAGTTAAATGTAGCTCCAACTTTGTAGTAATCCTCTCCAATTGGCATTACAAAAACTGCAGATTTCAATAAGTAATCAATTTTTAATTCAGGAGCGTGAATTGTCATTACTTCTCCTTTCGTTCCATTCAGTGGTAAATAATTAAAGAATGGATTACTTTTCAAACCAAATCCTTCACAAAAAACAATTTTATCTGCTTCAATTTCATCGTACTTTAATTTATCATTTGAAGTTACCAGTTTACTATACATAAACTCCTCTGCAAACAATACATGCATATCTTCTAGGTACTTTTTATACGATGAAACAAGTAACGGTGTGTTTATTCTTCCTGTTCCTGTAAGCTCACCATATCCAAAATCGCAAATAACTCCAGGAATAGCTTCTTTAACCACGGTCGGGTTCATATAATGGGACAACATAGGTTTATCTGAAGCGATAAACCAATTATTTTCATCTCCTACAGAAGAAAATATTTTTCTTGTTTTAAAGGAAGTATCTAAAACCACCTTTAATCGTTCTTCTATTTCTTTATAAAAAGGGATTGCCGTTTGTAACTGCTCATGCCCATTCCAAACAGGTGTAAAACGCTTTAATATTACAGGATTGTACGTACCTCCTGCAACAATAGAAGATACCTGCGAGCTATTTTCAAACACTAAAAAAGACTTTTCAGCCTTTATCAATTCTTCTACGAAAGCAATTCCTGCTAAGCCTAAACCAACAACAATATAATCTACCTTTTTATTCATGCATCAAAGGTAGTTATTATTACAAAAAAAAGCGTTTGCAATTGCAAACGCTTTTTAGATTTTTATAGAAATTGGAATTAATAATTCCACATATCCATTTCTCTATCTCTTATTCCTTCTTTAATTCGATTCGCTTCTAAAAGTTGGAATAATGAATTACCTCTTACGTAATCCTTAATAGCCCTATCTCCATATAAATTCTCTTCCTTCTGAACAATAGAATTAAATCTACGTGCATTTAAAAGGTTATCATATGATAAAGGTTGTGCCGAGTTTAGTGGATTAAATACTTTTGATTTATGCAATGTTTCTCTTGCATCTGGATAGAATACCCAGAATAAAGGATATACATTATCTGCATCATCAATTTCTTCAACTCCTAATACCTGTACATCAGGCCCCATTGGAGCAATAGCCAACATACGATACTTTAACTCTCCTTGACGCTTATCAAAATACCAGATTCCTTTAATTAAATATCCTTTAATACGATCTGATTTGATAGTATAAACATCAATGTTTCCATACCCATCATCACGAGAATTTTCAATTTTAGTTTGGATTTCTTGCATTCCTATTTTAGCAGTAAAATAAGAATCTTCATAAACCTCATTGATTTCACCTGTTCTAATTCCTTTTAATAAGGTATCATACAAAGAACGTCTACCATTAGAAATACTTACAGTATCAATTGGATAATAATATGGTAGGTTGATTTTTTGGTTTAAATCTACATACTCCCACACTACCTTAGACCATAGTACATCTCTATCACTTATGTAACCATAAGGAAGAGGTTTATCTGCCTCTGCATCAATTTGAGCCTGAGGTTTTATACCAATCTCTTCTACCTTCTTAGCATTTAAAAGGTTGGCCTGCGCGCTTACTATACTTGTACTAGCAAGAGCAATAATAACCACATAAAAACGCTTCCAATTCATACTTCTATATTTTTATTAATTTGTAACTTCTATACTTACAGGTAAAACTTTTTTGATCTTATAGTTTGAACCTGAAACAGATGCTTGGATGTCATAAATTGTAATAACATCATTTCTTCTAGCTCTACTAATTGCTTGTTTAGCTCTGGCGCTTAATCTAGTTCCACTTACAGGAACTGCTAATTGACCAGGTACTTTAATCTTAAAGCTAGACACATTTAATTTTAAATCGAATAAGAAATCTGGCAATCCAGCCGCTACAGTTACTTTTCCTACACTTGACTTAGGCATTTTAACCGTACCATATTGATTTCTTACCATTCCTACCGCTGGTGGAATATCTTTAATTCTAAATTTCTTAACCGAACGAACTCCTTTATCCGCTCCAGTTGGAGTTCCTGTAACAACGATGTTTACTTCGTTTCCATTTCCAGGTCTCATTACATAGCTATCTCCTTTTACTCTACGTAAACCAGGTGCTTTTGCAGAAACTTTGTTTCCTGGTACTCCAGGAATAGAAATTGTTAACGGGTTAGATAAACCACGGTATACAACGTTCATTTTATCTGCAGATACCAAAGCCTCATTAGGTCTTGGAATTACTGCATATCCTCCAGTAATATCAATTTTAACAATTGAATCACCTTCTTTAAACTGAAATTCTCCTTTTAATTCCTTATCTCCAACATTTCCTACTGGAGTATCTAAGATAACTTGACCAGCTTGAATTTTATCAGCAGCGATTTCTTCACCATTGATAATAACTTTTTCAGCTGTTAAGTTAGGATCCTTTTTTCCTAAGATAACTCTACCAGATAATTTTTCTCCAGGATAATACGCTCCTTTATCAAAAACTACCATTGCTTCATACTTCGTCATAGAAACTGCGCTTTTTAACTCACCTTCTAACAACGCTGATAACGCATCCGATTCAGTAGCTTTAACGTCTGCTTGAATCTGTGTTAACTTAGTTAAAGAAGCAACTAAAGGAAATCCTTCATAGTTATACTTTAACCAATCAACTTTCTTTCCATCTTTATTGGTAACTTTATCTGTATTAAAACGCGTTAAAACTACGCCAGCTACTTCAGTTCCTTCAACAGCTGCTGATGCTTCATTTCTAAATCCTTCAATTTTAGATACAAATTCTTTACCTGCTTCAGTAATCTTACCTCCTTTAAAGAATAATTCATCTAAGAACTTAGACTTATCCATTGTTTCATAAGCCTTTGGGTCTTTTAAATCTCCAGTCATTTGAGATTTTAAATCTCCTAAATACTTATATAAATCATCTGCAACAACCTTTAATTTATCAGTCTTCTCTTTAGCCTCACCATATTGTTTAGCTTGATCAGCTGCCATTTTTGTAAGCGTTGCATATGCTAATTCATTCTTCTCTGCTGCCTTAATGTTTGCCTCAGATAATTTTTCGTTCATTAAACCAAACGCAGATAATACTTCCTTACTCATGTTCATTGCTAACATTGCAATGAATACAAGGTACATAAGGTTAATCATCTTCTGCCTTGGTGATAGTTTTCCTCCTGCCATACTAGTGTTAGTTTATTTTGTTAATAATAAAATTAGATAAACTAATTACTTAGTAGACATTGCAGATAACATACCTCCATATACTCCGTTTAAAGAAGATAAGTTTGTAGCTAACGATTGCATTTGCTCTTGTAAACGTTGAGAATTTTCAACCATTGCAGAATTTAAATCTGCTTGCTTACTTGCGTTCTCTACTTGAGTTTGGTATAAACTATTTAATGACTCCATTTGAGCTGCTGCTCTAGACATTTGCTCATTGTAGCTATTTGTAGCTGAAATTGATTGAGATGCAGAAGCTAAAGGCTCTACCGCTCCTTGGAAATCTTTAATGCTATCTCCTAAACGAGAAACTAATTGAGTATCAAACTTAGCTTCTTTTAAGATATCATCTAACTTTTGAGATAATAATGATTGAGCATCAGCTGGGGTAGCTTCTTTTCCTTTTTTACCAGTTGATTGACCATCTGCTAATTCAGGATACACTTTTGTCCAATCTAAATCATCCTCAATTGCTTCGAAAGCTGATAATGCGAAAACGATTGCCTCTGTAATCATACCTAAAATTAACATTTCGTTACCGAAAGGCCAGTGTAAAATTTTGAATAATGCTCCTAAAATTACTACCGCGGCTCCTAAACCGTAAGCCATGTTAAATAATCTCTTAGTTGATTTTGATTGTGCCATAATTTTTGTGTTTTTTAAGGGAATTTTTAATTAATATTTATTTACTCTTGATTATTTATTTTTATTTACTCCTAAGTAATCTTGAACTGTTCTAAATCCTATGTAACTTCTTGCCGTATCAGCATATTCCCA
Organism: Tenacibaculum sp. 190130A14a; assembly: GCF_964048965.1. Classification (NCBI taxonomy): domain Bacteria; kingdom Pseudomonadati; phylum Bacteroidota; class Flavobacteriia; order Flavobacteriales; family Flavobacteriaceae; genus Tenacibaculum; species Tenacibaculum polynesiense. The sequence continues at coordinate 3,437,177 of NZ_OZ040189.1, forward strand.
ATCACGAGAACTTACTTCTAAGAAATACGCCACATCTTTCCAAGATCCTCCACGGATAATTTTTCTACCATTTTCTTTGTTTTCTACATTCGGGTTCATTGTAGATCCCATGTAGTATGACATTTGATTGTACGCTGTATTGGTCCACTCAGCAACATTACCTGCCATATTAAACAATCCATATTCATTCGGATTGTAAGAAGCTGCTTCAACAGTATATAAAGCTCCATCAGCTGCATAGTCTCCACGTACTGGCTTAAAGTTTGCTAAGAAACATCCTCTATCACTAGTAGTACTTGGACCTCCCCAAGGGTACTTAGCATAGTCTAGTCCTCCACGAGCTGCATACTCCCATTCTGCCTCTGTTGGTAATCTAAATGCAGGAACCAATCCTAAATTTTTCTTAGATCTTTGAAATGAATTCTTATTTTGAGTTCTCCAGTGACAAAATGCTTTTGCCTGGTGCCAGTTTACACCTACTACTGGATATTCTTCATATGCTTTATGAGCGAAATACTCTTGGTGCATTGGATCATTATACGAGTAGTTAAAATCTTTAATCCAAACCGTTGTATCTGGATAAATATTTATAACCTCATTTTGCATGAAATCTTTTCTGTTCTTTCCAGTTCTTGCTGCTGCCTCATTATCAAACCAGAAATATCTATAGTTTAATAATTTTGTATTGAACGTACGAATTCCATTTAATGCTTCATCTTTTGCGATAAATAAAGAGTCCATTACTTCAACATAATCAGCATCAGGATATTCTTGTTGATTCCAAACTAAATCTTCTTCCCAGTTTAATGGTTTTAAAGAGTCAATTCCTTCTCCTAATTCGTAGTAGTTTTCACGCATATACTTATCATATGCAGATTCGTTTGTAGTGTCTTTCGAAGCAAATGCATATAACTGAATTCCTTCTGCTCTATCACCTCCAGCAGTTTCTTCTCCACCACCTTCAGCAAATTCTGCTTGATATGCTAAACGAGTTCTAGTAATAGAATCTCTTACATATACTACAAATTGTTTATACTCAGTATTCGTGATTTCAGTTTCATCCATATAAAATGGTTGAACCGTTACTGTTTTAGTTGGTGCATTCATTGCTCCTAATGGATCTTCATCTTGCTTACCCATAGTAAAAGAACCTCCCGGTATTTTTACCATACCATATGGTTTTTCAGCGAACCATTTTCTTTTAGACTTAGACCCCACCAACTCTCCTCTATCACCGCTTGATCCACAAGCGTACACAACTGATACTAATAATGCAAATGCTGCTAATTTCTTCATACTATATTCTTTCATGTAAAGAGGCGTAAACCTATTATTTTTTTTATTAAAAAACAATTACCTATTATACTTTTTTAAAAACACTTTATTACAACTTACTACATCTTTTGTAATGCCTTATACCATCTTTTAGGTATTTTTTGCTGTAATGCGTGTTCGTAATCTTGATAACTACAAGGTATTAACGCATGTCTTTTATGTTTATTATTCGATATTAAATTTATTTCCATCCACCAACGTCCACTTTTATCACTTTTATAAAAGTTGATTGGTTCGTCATCTTCTAAAACCACAGTGAACTTCTGATATGTCTCCTTTGTTGAATAAGGGTAATCTTTTGCTCTAAAATTTACTCCTTCAACAAAATACCATATTATTTGTCCAATTAACTGCGCTGTTTGGTTATTTACATCCAATTTACCATTGTATTCATAAATACCAAAAGAACTTACTTTATCACTGATACCTGCATATCTTGCAATAGCACAAATTTCTTCTCCATAAAATCCGTTTGGTGATGCATTTCCATTCCCTGGTGCTTCACTTTGACGAATACATCCTACATCTAAACTTACAATATCTGCATCTCTTAAGATAGGTTCAACTAAGGTTATATTTTTTACTTCTCCTAAACGATAAGCATCAAAATATAAATTTTCTAGTAATTGAATTTCTTCTTGAGAATTAAAATAAGTTTGATATCCTATATTACTATAGTTAAACAGATTGGTAGGTTGCTCCATAATCACTTTACTTAAAAATGATTTTGAGGTTAGTTCATCATCTAACCCTCCTAAATCGAACCTACTATCAACAGAAACTAAATTCACCGTTTGTTCAAGCGAATCATATGCTCGATAATTTGCATATGTTAAATCTTGTCCTCCTCCTATAATAATAGGAATGATGTTTAGTTTTAAAAGTGATGTAATAATTGAAGAAACTGCGAAATAAGTATCTGAAACAGCGTTCCCCATAACTACATCCCCTAAGTCAGCAATTTTCACTTGCCACTTACCCGGATATAAGCTATACAGGCTTTTTCTTATTTCTTGTAAATCTTGACCACAGCCAAAATTATTAACAGCTCCGCGCCCATCTTTTACCCCTATGATAGCAATAGACACATCAGACAAATCTGGAAAGTTTTCTTCTGTGTGAATACTTATCAGATTGCCTAAAGCATTTTGCGGTTGCTGTTGACAATATGCAACCACCGAATTTTCAATTGAAGTTAAAAAATCGATGTTCATTTCTAGGGGAAAATTAGAAGTGCAATATACTAACTATTTTAACTCTTTGCTAAATTACTTCTTTTTTGTTGCTTTCTTTTTTGTTGTTTTCTTTTTAGGCGTCTTTGCTTCAATGAGTTTCACTGCCTCTTCTTGGGTCATTTTTTCAATTTCCGTTGTTTTTGGCAATTCAACTTTTATTTTTCCTTTGATTACATTAAACCTACCCCAACGAGCCTTTTCTACTCGAATTCCAACCTCTTCAAAGTTATGAATTAGCTTCTCACGCTCTTTTCTTTTCTTATCTTCAATAAGTTCTTCAAGGTCTGCTTGTGATAAATTATCAAAGTCGTATTTCTTATTTACATTGATAAAAATACTGTTCCATTTGATGAAAGGCCCAAAACGCCCTACTCCTTTTTGAATAGGCATTCCTTCATATTCACCAATAGGAGCATCTGCTTTTCTCTTTGCTTCAATCAATTCTATAGCTCTATCCATATCTACAGACATTGGATTCTCTCCTTTATCTAAAGACACGTATTTACCATCAAATTTTATATATGGACCAAATCGACCATTTGCAACGACTACTTCTTTTGCCTCATAATCACCTAATGTTTTAGGTAACTTAAATAAGTCCATTGCTTCTTCATAAGTAATAGAACTCATGGTTTGATCTCCTTGTAAACTAGCAAACTTTGGTTTTTCCTCATCTGTAGCTTCTCCTATTTGCACCATTGCACCAAAACGCCCTAAACGTACGTATACATTTTTTCCGCTTTCCGGATCAATTCCCAATAGTCTTTGTCCACTTGCTCTATCTGCATTTGCAGCTACATCCTCTACATTTACATGAAAATCTTTGTAAAATTCTTTAATCATTGCTGTCCAGTCTTCCTTTCCTTCAGCAATTTCATCAAATTCGTTTTCTACTTTGGCAGTAAATCCATAATCTAAAATAGAATCAAAATTAGCCACTAAGAAATCGTTTACAATATTTCCTATATCTGTAGGAACTAGTTTTCCTTTATCTGAACCAACTCTTTCTGTTAGTTCTTTTTCTGAAAGTGAACCTTTTGACAATTTAAGTTGTGCATAACTTCTTTCTTGTCCTTCAACAGTTCCTTTCTCTATATATTGTCTTCTCTGAATAGTAGAAATCGTTGGAGCATATGTAGACGGACGTCCAATACCCAATTCTTCTAATCGTTTTACCAAAGATGCTTCCGTAAATCTTGCTGGTGGTCTTGTATAACGTTCAGTCGCTGTAATAAATTCATTTTCTAAACCTTCTCCAACTTTCATTTTAGGTAACATTCCAGCTTGTTCCTCTTCTTCATGATCCGTTCCTTCTAAATACACTTTTAAGAAACCTTCAAATGTAATTACCTCACCATTGGCATTAAACTGCTTGTCGTTTTTGTTATTGTCAATTTTAACAGCAGTTCTTTCTAACTGAGCATCGCTCATTTGAGATGCGATGGTACGTTTCCATATTAAACTATACAAACGATCTTGATCATAGTCTACAGAAACCTCATGCCTTGTCATATTCGTAGGACGAATTGCCTCGTGTGCTTCTTGCGCCCCTTTTGATTTGGTTGAGAAATTACGTGGCTTACTATATTCTGCACCATAAGAATCTGTGATTTCTTCTTGAGCAGCATTTTTAGCATCATCAGATAAGTTTACACTATCTGTTCTCATATAAGTAATTAACCCGGCCTCATATAAACGTTGCGCCATCATCATCGTTTTTGCTACTGGAAAACCTAATTTCCTAGAGGCTTCCTGTTGTAACGTTGATGTTGTAAATGGTGGTGCAGGTGATTTTTTTGCTGGTTTCTTTTGTAAATCCGCAACAGAGAAATTAGCATTGATACAAGAATTCAAAAACGTCTCCGCTTCTTCCTTCGTTTCAAAGTTTTTACCTAGCTTGGCTTTAAACTTCTTTCCTTCTACATTTATAAATTCGGCATCTACTCTATATGAAGCTACCGGAGTAAACCCTTCAATAGAACGTTCGCGTTCTACTATTAAGCGCACAGCTACCGATTGTACTCTACCTGCAGACAGTCCTCCTTTTACCTTCCTCCATAACACAGGAGAAAGCTCATACCCTACTAGTCTATCAAGTACTCTACGCGCTTGTTGTGCATTTACAAGATTATAATTAATATCTCTTGGGTTATCAACTGCTCTTAGAATTGCTTTTTTAGTAATCTCATGAAAAACAATACGTTTGGTTTTACTTTCATCTAATTTTAACTGCTCAGCTAAATGCCATGCAATTGCTTCTCCCTCACGATCCTCATCGGAAGCTAACCAAACTGTTTCTGCTTTCTTTGCTAAATCCTTTAATTTTTTAACTACTGCTTTTTTATCAGTAGATACTATATATTTAGGTTTAAAGTCTCCTTCTACATTTACACCTAATTCTTTAGATGGTAAATCTGCAATATGCCCAAAACTTGATTCTACTTGAAAATCTTTTCCTAAAAACTTTTCAATGGTTTTTGCTTTTGCAGGTGACTCTACTATTACTAAATTTTTTGCCATACTTCTAATTCTCTATTCGCTTTTTACACCATATAGTATATAGTGGTTTTCAATTTGCAAAAGTAGAGAGTTTTTTTTTAATCAAAATGATTCTTTAAAATTTTACATTTAATTAAAGTAAGAAGAAGCTATTTTTTCAATGACAATTTGTCATAAATTACAGTTTTTGGTTGTATCTTTGCACACTATTTTATCACGATTTTAAGGTTTTATGGAACAAGTAGAGAAAGTAATAGACGAGAAAAAACAAGGAAAACCTTTGTTAACTGAGCAAAAGGACGGTAACAGTAAAAAACTTTTTATTGAAAGTTATGGTTGCCAAATGAATATGAACGACAGTGAAATTGTTGCCTCTATTCTTGCTGAAGAAGGATTTAATACCACCAGCAACATGGAAGAAGCCGATTTAGTGTTAGTAAACACTTGTTCTATTCGTGAAAAAGCGGAAACCACAGTTCGAAACCGACTAAAGAAATACAACGCTGTTAAAAAGGTAAACCCTAAAATGAAAGTTGGGGTTTTAGGCTGTATGGCAGAACGTTTAAAAGCTAAATTTTTAGAGGAGGAAAAAATTGTAGATCTAGTAGTAGGACCAGATGCCTATAGAGATTTACCTAATTTAGTAGAAGAAGTTGAAGCTGGAAGAGATGCAGTGAACGTAATTTTATCTAAAGAAGAAACCTATGCTGATGTTTCTCCTGTCCGTTTAAATTCTAATGGAGTTTCGGCATTTGTATCTATTACACGTGGATGCGACAATATGTGTACTTTCTGTGTAGTACCTTTTACTAGAGGACGTGAACGTAGTCGTGACCCAAAAAGTATTATTGAAGAAATTCGATCAATGCATGATAGAAACTTCAAGGAAATTACTTTATTAGGTCAAAATGTAGATTCCTATTTATGGTATGGAGGTGGATTGAAAAAAGATTTCAAAAAAGCTTCTGAAATGGCACAAGCAACTGCAGTGGATTTTGCACAATTATTAGACATGTGTGCTACTGAGTTTCCAAAAATGCGTTTTAGATTCTCTACATCGAATCCTCAAGATATGACCCTAGATGTGATTCATGTAATGGCGAAACATAAAAACATTTGTAAATACATTCACTTACCTATTCAAAGTGGAAGTAATGCAATGTTAAAAGCTATGAACAGATTACATACCCGTGAAGAATATTTAGAATTAGTAGAAAATATTTACAAAATCATCCCTGAGATGAATTTAAGTCAAGATATGATTGCTGGTTTCTGTGGAGAAACTGAACAAGATCACAAAGACACGCTTGACTTAATGGAAAAAGTAAAATATAGTTTCGGATTTATGTTTGCATACTCTGAAAGACCAGGGACACTGGCTGCTAAAAAAATGGAAGATGATATTCCTTTAGAAACCAAAAAACGTCGTTTACAAGAAATCATTAATTTACAACAAGAGCATAGTTTATTTAGAACTAAACAACATGTTGGAAAAATTCAAGAAGTTTTAATTGAAGGAACTTCTAAGAAGAATGAAAACGAATGGAAAGGACGTAATACACAAAACACCGTAGTAGTATTCCCTAAAGAAAATTATAAAATGGGAGAGTTTGTGAATGTAAAAATAGAAGATTGTACTTCTACTACATTAAAAGGAACTGCTGTGGGATATTCGGAAAATAATTAGATAAAAAAGAACGAACCAAGAGGTGTTAAAATACTTTTTGATTCTTCTTCGAACTATCTCTTGATTTTAAAAAATAAGTATGGAAAGTTTACAAGTAATAAAACAACGTTTTGGAATTATTGGTAACGATGTGCAATTAAATCGTGCTATTGAAAAAGCAATTCGTGTTGCTCCTACCGATATTTCTGTTTTAGTTGTTGGTGAAAGTGGTGTAGGTAAAGAGAATGTACCTAAAATCATTCATCAATTATCGCATCGTAAACATGCTAAGTATATTGCTGTAAACTGTGGAGCTATACCAGAAGGAACTATTGATAGTGAATTGTTCGGTCATGAAAAAGGTGCCTTTACTGGAGCAACTGCTGCTAGAAAAGGATATTTTGAAGTTGCCGATGGAGGAACTATCTTCTTAGATGAAGTAGGAGAATTACCGCTAACAACTCAAGTTAGATTACTACGTGTTCTTGAAAATGGAGAGTTTATTAAAGTAGGTTCTTCTCAAGTACAAAAAACCAATGTTCGAATCGTAGCTGCTACCAATGTAAACATGCACGATGCCATTGCTAAAGGTAAATTTAGAGAAGATTTATATTATCGTTTAAGTACGATTGAAATACCATTACCACCACTTCGTGAACGTGGAGAGGATATTCATTTATTATTTAGAAAATTTGCATCTGACTTTGCTCAAAAGTATAGAATGCCAACGATACGACTAGATGAGGCTGCAACAAGAGTTTTATTAAATTATAATTTTCCTGGAAATATTCGACAACTAAGAAATATTGCTGAACAAATTTCTGTTGTTGAAGAAAACAGGTTAATCACTCCAGAAAAAGTGATTCAATACCTCCCTAATATTCAAGGGAATTTACCTGCCGTTGTTAATTCTAAATCTGATAGACAATCAGATTTTTCTACCGAGCGAGATATCATGTACAAAGTATTATTTGATATGCGTAATGACATCAATGATTTGAAGAAACTTACTTTAGAATTAATGAAAAGTGGTAATTCTGAACAGGTAAAAGAGGCTAATCATGGTTTAATTGAACGTATTTATCAAGAACAACCTCAACAGCCAGAAACACATCAAGTAGAAGTTGTACAATTACCTCAATCTCCTGCTATAGACAATACTTTTGATTATGCTGAAACTATAGAAGAAGATGAAAATTTATCTTTACAAGAGAAAGAAATTGAAATGATTAAAAAGTCTCTTGAGAAAAACAATGGAAAACGAAAATTAGCAGCAAAAGAGTTAGGAATTTCTGAAAGAACCTTATATCGAAAAATTAAGCAGTACGATTTGTAAAGCAATTGCTTATTTTTATAACTCATCAAATTCAATATGAAAAAACTTATATATACATCATTCCTTTTTGTTATAACATCTATATTAATAGGTTGTGGAGCTTATTCTTTTACAGGAGGTAATACGGGAGATGCAGAAACTATTCAAGTAGATTTTTTCCCTAACCAAGCACCTTTAATAGAGCCTATATTAAGTCAGAAATTCACGCAAGATTTACAAGATTTATTTACGCGTCAAACGAACTTAACTCTAGTAAATACAGGAGGAGACTTATACTTTTATGGTGAAATTGTTGATTATCGAATTACACCAATGAGTGCTACAGGAAATCAAACTGCAGCTCAAAACCGTTTAACTATTACAGTTAATGTTAATTTTGAAAATAAAAAAGAAGAAAAAGACAATTTTGAGAAGCGTTTTTCTTTTTATTACGACTATGGTGCAGATCAGCAGTTAACTGGGAGTATTTTAGATACTGCTTTGGAGGCTATTTTAGAACGTATTACACAAGATATTTTTAACGCCTCAGTGGCAAAGTGGTAATCAATTGGAAAAAGACAATTACATAAAACTTCTTGAAAACGCTCCACTAATTCAAACGAGCGACACATTGGAATTAAAAGGAATTATTGACAAACATCCTTATTTTCAATCGGCAAGAGCTTTATATTTAAAAGCACTCAAAAACCAAGATAGTTTTAAGTACAATAACCAACTAAAAAAAACGGCTGCTTATACTACCAATAGAACGGTTCTTTTTGAATTTATAACTTCTAAAAATTTTGAAGTAGTAACTAAAAAAGAAGAAAAATTCAGTTTAAAAAGCATTTTAACTCCTAAGAAAAAGGCCGAAACTTCTAAAATTGAAGAACAGCTTGAAATAGGAAAGCCATTGTCTTTTACAAACGATGAAACTTTTTCTTTCAATCAATGGTTACAACTTTCTTCTAAGAAACCTATCAATAGAGATAACGTTTCAGAAGAAGCCACAGAAAATGAAGATGAGAAATCAAATGAGCAAGATGATATTATCAACCGTTTTATAGCAAACAGTCCGAAAATTCCTCGTCCTAATAAATCTACTCCTTTAGTTGAGATAAAAGCTAAAGAAACACAGGATTCTACTCAGTTAATGACAGAAACTTTAGCCAAAGTTTATCTCGAACAAAAGAAGTATGACAGTGCAATTCAAGCATATAAAATATTAAGTTTGAAATATCCAGAAAAAAGTGGTTTCTTTGCAGACCAGATTAAAAAAATACAAACATTACAAAATAATAAATAGATGACAACTTATACTTTACTTTTAGTACTTATCTTAATAGTTGCTATAGCTTTAATTTTAATCGTAATGGTTCAAAACCCTAAAGGTGGAGGATTATCTTCTTCTTTTGGAGGAGGAACTCAAAACATAGGAGGAGTACAAAACACAAATACATTTTTAGATCGTACTACTTGGACGTTGGCTATTACTATGTTTGCATTAATCTTATTAGCTAATTTTGCTATTCCTAGAGGAAATGCTTCAGATGCGCCTCAATTAGATAGTACTTTAGAAAATGTTGAAGCAACAACACCAGCTGAAACTCCAGCAACTACTGATACAACAAAAGACAGCGTTCAATAATTGAACCGAAAATATAATATTGAAAATGCCAGCGTAAATGACACGTTGGCATTTTTTTTTAATCAAAACATTCTTTGTTCGTAAATTTGACAGCATCCAAGTATTGGCACAATTTCTGACAAAATCAAACTGTAAAATTTAAAAATAAACTATACAAAACATATAAAATGGGATTAAACATTAAACCTTTAGCAGATAGAGTTCTTGTAGAACCTGCTGCAGCAGAAACTACTACAGCTTCAGGAATTATTATTCCAGACAACGCGAAAGAAAAACCACAAAAAGGAACTGTGGTAGCTGTTGGAAATGGTAAAAAAGATGAACCATTAACTGTAAAAGTTGGTGACACTGTTTTATACGGAAAATACTCTGGAACTGAATTAAAGTTAGAAGGAAAAGATTATTTAATGATGCGTGAGTCAGATATCATGGCAATCGTTTAATTCATTATTCATAAAAAATAAAAACATAGAATAACATGGCAAAAGATATAAAGTTTGATGTTGAAGCACGTGAAGGATTAAAACGTGGAGTAGATGCTTTAGCAAATGCGGTAAAAGTAACTTTAGGACCTAAAGGTCGTAACGTAATTATTTCTAAAGCATTTGGAGCACCACATGTAACAAAAGATGGTGTTTCTGTAGCAAAAGAAGTTGAGTTAGAAGACGAGTTAGAAAACATGGGAGCTCAAATGGTTAAAGAAGTAGCTTCTAAAACAAACGATTTAGCTGGTGATGGTACTACTACTGCAACTGTTTTAGCTCAAGCAATTGTAAAAGAAGGTTTAAAGAACGTTGCTGCCGGAGCTAACCCAATGGATTTAAAGCGTGGTATTGATAAAGCGGTTGCTGCGATTACTGAAGATTTAGCTAAACAAGCTAAAGAAGTTGGTGATTCTTCAGAAAAAATTAAACAAGTTGCTTCTATTTCTGCGAATAACGATGGTGTTATTGGTGATTTAATTGCTACTGCTTTTGGTAAAGTTGGTAAAGAAGGAGTTATTACTGTTGAAGAAGCTAAAGGAACTGATACCTATGTTGATGTTGTAGAAGGAATGCAATTTGACAGAGGGTATTTATCTCCTTACTTCGTTACAAACGCAGACAAAATGATTGCTGAATTAGAAAATCCATATATCTTATTATTTGATAAGAAGATTTCTAATTTACAAGAAATTTTACCAATCTTAGAACCAGTTGCTCAATCTGGTCGTCCTTTATTAATTATTGCAGAAGATGTAGATGGACAAGCCTTGGCTACTTTAGTAGTTAACAAGTTAAGAGGTGGTTTAAAAATTGCTGCTGTTAAAGCTCCTGGATTTGGAGATAGAAGGAAGGCAATGTTAGAAGATATTGCTATTTTAACAGGTGGTACTGTTATCTCTGAAGAAAGAGGTTTCTCTTTAGAAAATGCAACTTTAGATTTATTAGGAACTGCTGAAACTGTAACTATTGACAAAGACAATACTACTATTGTAAATGGTTCTGGTGATGAAGAGCAAATCAAAGCACGTGTAAACCAAATTAAAGCACAAATTGAAACGACTACTTCTGACTATGATCGTGAAAAGTTACAAGAGCGATTAGCTAAATTAGCTGGTGGTGTTGCTGTATTATATGTAGGTGCAGCTTCTGAAGTAGAAATGAAAGAAAAGAAAGATCGTGTTGATGACGCGTTACATGCTACTCGTGCAGCAGTAGAAGAAGGTATTGTTGCTGGTGGTGGTGTTGCTTTAGTTCGTGCGAAAAAAGTATTAGAGACAATTACTACTGATAACTTAGATGAAACTACTGGTATACAAATTGTAAATAGAGCTATTGAATCTCCATTAAGAACAATTGTAGAAAACGCAGGTGGAGAAGGATCTGTTGTTATTAACAAAGTTTTAGAGGGAGATAAAGATTTTGGATATGATGCTAAATCTGAAGCTTATGTAGACATGTTAGAAGCAGGAATTATTGATCCTAAGAAAGTAACTCGTGTTGCTTTAGAAAATGCAGCTTCTGTATCTGGAATGATTTTAACTACTGAATGTGCTTTAGTAGATATTAAAGAAGATACTCCTGCTGGTGGTGGAATGCCTCCAATGGGTGGTGGAATGCCAGGAATGATGTAATACTTATTTGGTATAACCATATATGAAATCCTTGAGAAAATTCTCGAGGATTTTTTTTGGCTTAATTCTTGATAAATTTTGAAGCTAAAAAACACTATGAAAAAAACTTTACTCTACTTAACAACACTGTTTATATTCTTTGCTGCTTACTCTCAAAATTCTTCCATAGAAAAGAATTATTCCAACTATTTCGAAAATATTAGAGAAGTTCCTTTTTTACATTTAAACAAAACTACATTCGTACAAGGGGAAGAACTTTGGTTTAAGGCTTATATATTAGAACAAAACTCAAACAACCTGAGTAAAAACACCACCAATTTATATTGTAGTATTTTTAAACAAGATGGAACTTTAAAAGAACAAAAATTACTTCGTGTTAAAAACGGAATGGCTATTGGAGACTTTAAAATTGACTCTACTTTTACAGATAACTCTTATTATCTCAAGGCTTCTACCAATTACATGAAGAACTTTAAAGAGGATCAATCTTTTATTCAAAAAATAACAATTGCTAATTATACCCCATCCAACAAAGCCTCTTCTTTAAAAAATAATTTAGATATTCAAATTTTACCCGAAGGAGGACATTTAGTGAGTAATACCATTAATTCTTTGGGTATTGTTTTAAAAAATGAAAACAACCATGGACTTCAATTTATAAAAGGAGCTATTATTGAAAATAATGAACCAATTACGTATTTCTCTACAAATCAATTAGGACTCGCTAAAATTAAGTTCTATATGGATTCTAACAAAAAATATGCTGTTCAATTCAACTTAAACAACACCTCAATTGTTAAACCACTCCAAAACATCAAACAAAACGGTATAACATTACAGGTAAATACTCATCATAAAGATTGGGTTGAGTTTGTTTTTTCAACAAACGATCAAACCTTAACGCAATTAATGGATCAGAAGTTTTACTTTCTCGTACATAATACAAGAAGCTATTTAAAAAGAAGTTTACTTTTCAAAAAAGGCGTAAAAAAAATTTCTTATCTTATTAACAAAAATGAGTTAAACAAAGGAACTAACATTATAACCTTATTTAGCCCCCAAAACAAACCTATTGCAGAAAGAGTATTTCTCAATTATAGTAAATCTTTATTTGCAAACCTTAGTGCTACTACTCAAATAAACAAAGATTCTTTAACACTAAACATTTTAAAAAAAGCTAAAGATTCAACGGCTTATTTTTTAAGTGCTTCTATTTTACCTTACGGTACTAAAAGCTACTCCCCTTCGGAGAGCATCATTTCTAAATATTTGTTAGCTCCTTATGTAAACGGAAATATTGAAAATCCGAACTATTATTTTATAGAAACTGACAATAAAAAATTATATAATTTAGATGTTTTATTACTTACACAAGGATGGTCTAGATATAAATGGTACGATATTTTTAATTCACCTCCTAAAGAACAATATAGTTTTGATAAAGGAATAACTATTAAAGGAAAAATACATTCCAAAACCTTTAAAGCACAAAATTTAATTTTTTTGACCTCTAATGAGAATGCACTTTATAAAGTACATCCTGTAAGTAATGGTTCTTTCGAAATCAACAACTTGTATTTAAAAGATAAGTCAGAATTTAATCTAGCCATTTTGAACTCGAAAAATAGGCTTAAAGCTCCTAAAACTTATATTTCCTATCACCCAAACAAGATTAATAGCACCTTAAAAAAACTCCCAACATTTAACCTATCTTATCATGTTAACAACAACCAACCAATTCTTTCACCCCTAATTTCGGAAGAGTATTCATTATTGAATGAAGTTCATATTAAGGGTAAAACCATCATGAAAAACATACCTTTACTTAAAGGAGGACTGAACGGGTTTGTTACGAAAAATTTAGCTCAAAAAAATCAAACAATTCTTGAATTCATTGGGTCAAGAGGTTTTATGGTGAACCAAACTCCTATAAACACTTCTATTATACGTAGTAGAGGAGGTTTCATAAGACAATCAATTATTGCAGATATTTTTCTTGATGATATTTCCATTCAATCTCAAAACTTCAACAACTTAAATCTCATTGCAGATTTAACTGTTAATGATTTTGAAGAAATTTATATTTCTAAAGGGCAAGCTCGTGTTTATTTATACTCAAAAAAAGATTCAGGAAACAAAAAACGTAAAAATAGCTTTGCTAAGTATACTTTACCTTTCGGATATTCGGTTGAAAAAGAATATTATCAACCTAAATATGTATCTACAGAAAGTACAACCTTTAGAGATTTTGGAACTGTTTTCTGGAAACCAAATATTGTGATAAACAATAAATCTGAAAGTTTAAAATTTAATCATTTAAACCAAAACAAAGTACTACTTGTGATTGAAGGAATTACGAATGAAGGTAAGCTCATTAGCTATAAGAAAGAACTTACTTTTAAAGAAGTATTATAAACTAAAAAGCCTCGATAAAATTATCGAGGCTTTTTAGTTTCATTTTAATCATCTAATATTGGTTCTGGAAAAAAGGCGGCCACAGCAAACCAAAAAGTCATTAATGATTTTTTGGGCCTTAAGATAGTTCCTTTTCGAGGCCCCTCTAGAGCTAATCCAAAAGGACTCCATTTATTTCCTTCATTATCTTTAAACATTACACCCTCTCCTTCCTCTGTATATTCAAAAACTAAATCTTCCTGACTTTCATTTAACTGAAAGCATGTGATTAAATCTTTATTTCCTACTATTAATAATTTCTCTCCTTTATACACATCTTTCTTTGCCAAACCTTCTCCAAATGATTCTCTTCTATAAACTTTAGAAGTAGCTCCAGTAATTACGGCAAAAACACGTTCTTTTTTTGGTAGACGGTCATTTATTGGAGAAACCGGAAACAACAATAAATCATCATCTTCCAAATACCCTCTATATGGGTATTTATCATATGGTTTACTAAACCCTTGTTCTTTACTCAAAACTTCTGAGTTTGGATAAAATTTTTTCCATTCTCCCAAAGTTGTTTCTATTACCTTTACACCAGTTGGTATTCTTCCTCTTAATTCTCCATTAGCACAAATTTCTCCCATTTGAAACCAATTACTATCAGTTTTTCTATCGTATAAAATTAAATTTGAATTATATAACAACCCCGAAACTCCAAAAGTGGTTACTTCTCCATTTATAATTCTACTCCAACCAAAAGACGTTCCTGTTAAGGGACAATGTGAAATAGTTAAATTACTACCTCCAACAATATCATTGACCACTTCATGATAGTTCAAAATTTTATACGGATAAGCTTTTGATTTTCCATTAATTGTAATACCTACAATTAAATCATCATCATTTAAATAAGACTGTGTATTGATATCTATAAACACAGGAGTATCTAACGAAGGAATACCATCTTTCCCAGGTCCGGCATCAATAATCTGGCTAACGGAAACAATCCATTGATTGGCCGTATTCCCAGAATTATTTCCTGAGTTGGTTCCAGATCCTGCTCCACTACCTGAGCCATTGTTCGAGTTATTATTCGGAGTAAATTCTTCATTGGAAGAAGAACAAGAACATATTAAAACTGTTAAAAACAATACTAAAAATCTCATATTATAATATTTTTTCTCTCTTTTTAAACTTATATATTATTCCAACATTAAATCGATATGTTGGAGTTAGTTGAATCCCTTTTAAATTAGCATATATTGGTACTTCAACACTTGAATTTAAAGCCATTCTATTTGTTAGCTCTAATGAAAACCTTGGAATTAAGAAAATCCAATCTCCTCCTGTATTTGGTATATCTCTACCATTGAGTAAATCTCTTTGTGCATTTCTATATTTGACACTTATACTTGGGTTAAAAATTTGCTTGAACAACAAAAACTGATCGGTAGCTCCTAAAAAAAACTGAAGTTCATTTCCAAATTTGTACCTATTCACTTCTTGATACTGATCATTTTCTCCTGTTACTCTATAAACAATCCTACTAAATACCGAAAAGCTTTCTCTGAAACTTGTTTTTAGATCTAAAGAAGACATCACTATATAGTCTAAAGTATTACTCCCTGGCTGAATATCAGCATTAAAAACAATACCATTAGAACTTGTAATATCTGATTTACCTGTGGGTAATTTTAAACCTATTCCTGAAGAAATGCTTAATGTCTTATTGTTTACAAACTTGTACCTACTTAAAACTACCCAATCTCCTATCCCAGTAGTTTCGCTTAAATTAACTCCAAAAGCAGAACTGATTTCTCTCTTTTGATTTACCCAGGTAAGTAAAACTTCGAAAGCCCAGTTATTTGTAATGTTATAGCTTAAATTTAAAAGGGCGGAATGGGTTATTCTTTTTCTAGTATTATCCCTTAAAGTATTGTTTCCTTCTTTTAAAGTATTTAAAAAATTGTAGTCATAACTAATTCCAAATTGGAAAACTCCTTTGTCTTCCATACTCATTCCTATGTTATTGGAAATAGGAACCCCACCCGAACAACATGTTTGAGAATAACACGTCTCAGAAAGAAAAACAATCAACAGTACTAAGAACCTTGTCGACATATAAACGTAATATTTATTACTATGTCGCTAAAATTCAATTTCCTTACAAATTAAATTTTTCTTTCAACCACATAATCAATCATTTGTAGTAAAGAACTCTTATATTCAGATTCTGGATAATTGTCTAAAATAGCCAATGCTTTATTCTTATAATCATGCATTTTCGTAACCGTATATTCCAGACCTCCATTAGCCTTTACAAAAGCTATCACTTCTTTCACCCTCTTTTTATTGGTATTATGTTTTTTAACAGAATTAATGAGCCAGCTCTTTTCTTTGGGTGAACAATTGTTTAATGTGTAGATTAAAGGAAGTGTCATTTTTTGTTCTTTAATGTCAATTCCCGTTGGTTTTCCGATTTTATCTTCTGTATAATCAAATAAATCGTCTTTTATTTGAAAAGCAATTCCAATATACTCTCCAAACTTTCTCATTTGTTGTACAGTTTCATTATTAGCTCCTACAGATGCCGCTCCAATACCACAACATGCAGCAATTAAGGTAGCCGTTTTTTGCCTAATAATTTCAAAATAAACTTCTTCCGTTATATCTAACTTACGAGCTTTTTCAATTTGTAACAGCTCTCCTTCACTCATTTCTCTTACCGCAATAGAAATAAGCTTTAGCAAGTCGAAATCTTCATTATCTATTGAAAGCAACAAACCTTTAGATAATAGAAAATCTCCAACTAACACTGCTATCTTATTTTTCCAAAGTGCATTAATTGAAAAAAAACCGCGACGCCTATTACTATCGTCTACGACATCATCATGTACTAAAGTAGCAGTATGAATTAATTCTACCACAGAAGCTCCTCTATAGGTACGCTCATCAAAGCCTCCATTAGAAACCATTTTTGCTACCAAAAACACAAACATTGGTCGCATTTGTTTTCCTTTACGGCGAACAATATAATAGGTTATTCTATTTAATAATGGAACTTTAGATAACATGGAATCCTTGAACTTTGTTTCAAAGAGTTCCATTTCTTTCGTTATGGGAAGTTTTATTTGCTCTACTGGCTTCATTTGAACATCAAAAGTAGAAAATAATTTTGGATTGGTTATATTTGAAAAAACAGTTTCTTATGAAAAATACAATCATTTTTTGCATTCTTTCAATTTTCTTCTTTATTGGATGTGAAACGACAACCAACTCTCATAAAAACGAACAAAAACCCACTGAAAAAGAACTGGTTTTCCCTGATGACTTTATAGGAGTTTATAAAGGATCTCTTCAAATAACAAACCCTAAAGGTTCTCAAGAAATTCCAATGGAATATCATTTACTAAAAACTGATTCCATACATAAATATGATTACAAATTAGTATACAATGGACAACCTAGAAATTATACACTAATAGTTAAAAATAAAGAGAAAGGTATTTTTGAAGTTGATGAAAACAATGGGATTATATTGCCTACTTTTTTAAATAACAACACGTTGCATAGTTTTTTTGAAGTACAAGGAAATCTACTAAGCTCAAGAGCACTATTTTCTCAAAACAAACTTGAATTTGAAATTTTATTCACTTCTTTAAAAAATAAGATTAAATCTGGAGGAACTTCTGAAGATATTCCAGAAGTTTTTGGGTATCCAATTACTGTTTTTCAAAAAGCTATTTTGGTTAAAGAAAACTAGCTTGAAGGAAGTTTAGCTTTTATTTGCTAATTGACCACAAGCTGCATCAATATCTTTCCCTCTAGAACGACGAACATTTACGGTTATATCGTGCATTTCTAAATTTGAAATGTAGTTATTTAAAGCACGTTCAGATGCCTGTTGAAACTCTCCATCATCAATAGGATTATATTCTATTAAATTTACTTTACAGGGTATGTAACCGCAAAACTTAATTAATGCATCTATGTCTTCTTTTCTATCATTAATACCATTCCATACCACATATTCATAAGTCACTTTTCTCTTGGTCTTTTCATACCAATACTCTAGTGCCTCCTTTAAATCTTCTAAAGGAAATGTAGCATTAAACGGCATAATAGATGTACGTACCTCATCTATTGCAGAATGCAAAGAAACTGCTAGATTAAAACGTACTTCATCATCGGCCATTTTCTTTATCATTTTAGGAACACCCGACGTAGACAATGTAATTCTTCGTGCTGCCATTCCTAAACCTTCTTCCGAAGTAATTTTTTCAATTGCTTTTATAACATTATTGTAGTTCATTAATGGCTCTCCCATTCCCATGAATACAATATTTGTTAATTTATGATTGTGATACAATCTACTTTGTTTATCTATTGCAACTACTTGATCATAGATTTCATCTGCATTTAAGTTACGCATTCTCTTTAAACGAGCTGTTGCACAAAACTTACAATCTAAACTACATCCTACTTGACTAGACACACAAGCTGTAGTCCTTTTTTCTGTTGGAATTAAAACAGATTCAACCACCAATCCATCATGCAATTTAATGGCATTTTTTATAGTACCATCATTACTTCTCTGCATGGTATCTACTTCAATATGATTGATTACAAAGTTTCTGTCTAACATTTCCCTTGTAGCCTTAGAAATATTAGTCATATCATCAAAAGAATGCGCCGCTTTATGCCAAAGCCACTCATACACTTGATTTCCTCTAAAAGCTTTATCACCATTATTCACAAAAAACTCTCGAAGTTGATCTTTAGTTAAAGCACGTATATCTTTTTTCTTTGTTGTCATCTGTTTCAAAAATACATAAAACCTCACAGCTTTAAAAAGCTAGTGAGGTTTGAGATTATTTATACTACAATTTTGTTCTTATAAGATCAGCATTGCATCACCGTAAGAATAAAATTTATATTTTTCTTTTACTGCTTCTTGGTAAGCTTCCATAATAAAATCATGTCCAGCAAATGCAGAAACCATCATTAATAATGTTGATTTAGGTGTATGGAAATTTGTTACCATACAATTTGCAATACTAAAGTCATATGGAGGGAAAATAAACTTGTTAGTCCATCCTTCATATGCATTTAATCTTTTAGAAGCGGATACTGAAGATTCTACCGTTCTCATTACTGTAGTTCCTACAGCACATACTTTACGTTTTGTTTCAATAGCGTTATTTACAACATCACATGAATTTTGCGGAATAACGATTTGCTCAGAATCCATTTTATGCTTTGATAAATCTTCTACTTCTACTGGATTAAAAGTTCCTAATCCTACGTGCAATGTCATTTCAGCAAAATCAATTCCTTTAATTTCTAAACGCTTCATTAAATGCTTAGAGAAATGTAATCCAGCTGTTGGAGCTGCTACTGCTCCTTCATTTTTAGCAAAAATCGTCTGATATCTTTGCTCATCTTCAGGTTCTACATCACGCTTGATATATTTTGGTAATGGAGTTTCTCCTAATTCTAATAATTTCTTACGAAACTCTTCATAAGACCCATCAAATAAGAAACGTAAAGTTCTACCTCTTGAAGTTGTATTATCAATTACCTCGGCTACTAGACTTTCGTCTTCTCCAAAGAATAATTTATTACCAATTCTAATTTTACGAGCAGGATCTACTAATACATCCCATAAACGATGTTCAGCATTTAATTCACGTAATAAAAATACTTCAATACGTGCTCCTGTTTTTTCTTTGTTACCAAACATTCTTGCAGGAAATACTTTCGTATTGTTTAACATCATTACATCTCCCTCATCAAAATAATTGATTAAATCTTTAAAAAGTTTATGCTCAATTTTTTGGGTATCTCTATGTAATACCATTAATCTCGCCTCATCTCTATGTTCTGATGGATACTCTGCCAATAACTCTGCTGGCAGTTCAAAATTAAAATTTGATAACTTCATGTTTTATTTTCTTAACGGTGGCAAATATACAATATCGGAATAGGGGTTGTCAAGCAATTGCGCTATTTATTTTACCTGCTCAATATTCATTCCTATCTTCTGCATATCATTCCAAAAGTTTCTATAAGATTTTGTTACTACCATTGCTTCTGAAATT
The DNA here is from genome assembly GCF_964048965.1 of Tenacibaculum sp. 190130A14a. Taxonomy (NCBI): domain Bacteria; kingdom Pseudomonadati; phylum Bacteroidota; class Flavobacteriia; order Flavobacteriales; family Flavobacteriaceae; genus Tenacibaculum; species Tenacibaculum polynesiense. Next base: position 3,457,492 of record NZ_OZ040189.1, read on the forward strand.
CGAAGAGGCACTTTTAATGCTAGTGGAGCAAAAGCCATGGCCATTCTGTGATCTTCATAGGTTTTAACCGTTACATCTTTATTCATCTCATTAGAAGACTCCAAGTGTAAAGACTCATTTGTCACAGAAATTACTGCTCCAAATTTGGTTAACTCATCTTTTAATGCTTCTAACCTATCTGTCTCTTTAATTTTTAGAGTATGTAGTCCAAATAAATTACACGAAACTCCCAATCCAAAACAAGTAACTGCAATGGTTTGAGCAATATCTGGAGCATTCTTTAGATCTAACTCTAACGAAGTTGTTTTTACTTCTTTCTCTTTTGTAAGTATTATAGAATTCTCTTTAAAAGTGGTAGTTACCCCAAAATGCTCATAAATTGAAGCTAAACAACTATCTCCTTGTAAACTGTTTTGTTTATAAGCAGTTAATTCTATTGTAGAACCTAATTCACTCAATGCAACTAACGAATAAAAATAAGACGCAGAACTCCAATCTGATTCAACTATGATTGTTTTTTCTTCAAGCTCTTCTTTCGGATAAATACGAATCACATTACTTTCAAACGAATTTTTAACTCCTAACTCGTCTAGTAAACTAAGTGTCATATTTATATAAGGAACGGAAGTTATTTTCCCTATCAGTTCTATCTCCAACCCTTTATCTAAACTTGGCGCTACTAATGATAATGCCGATATATATTGACTACTTACATTTCCATTTATTTGAACCTTATTCTTTTTAAGCTTCTGTCCTGTAATCTTTAATGGTGGATACCCTTCTTTGGCTACATATTCTATAGTTGCTCCTAAACTTCTTAATGCATCAACTAGAATACCAATTGGTCTATTTTGCATTCTTTCAGAACCTGTTAACACAACTTCTTTACCTTCTTGACATGAAAAATAGGCCGTTAAAAACCGCATAGCTGTACCTGCATGACCAATATTAACTGTGTCATTATTAGACTGTAACGCTTCTAACAAATGATTTGAATCATCTGAATCAGATAGGTTTTCAATCTTTAAACTAGTAAATAGTTTTTGCAAAATCAGTAATCTATTCGACTCACTTTTTGAGCCTGAAATAGTAATATTTTCTTTTAAAGTTCTGTGTTGAGTAGTTAATTGTAAATCCACCTTAATAACGTTTTCTATGTTCATTTACATAATACGGTGCTAAGGTGGCGATTATTTTTTACAAGCAAAAGTTTTCCAGTACTCTTTATAGACAAATTATACGATTCTATGTCACAATTAAGTTCAGTCGTTTATTTCTAGAAAGGTGAATCGAATTCTTTTAGTGAACCTAAATTTTTATCCTTCTCTGATAAAATAATGTCCTTTTCTATTATTTTCCAATCTATATTCAAATCTGGATCATTCCATTGAATTCCTGTATCGTGCTTTGGTGCATACACGTTGTCTACTTTATAAGCAAAAAGGGCTTCCTCAGAAAGTACAATATAACCGTGAGCAAAACCTCTAGGAATGAAGACTTGTTTTTTGTTTTCTTCAGAAAGCAGCACTGAAACATACTTTCCATATGTAGGCGATTCCTTTCTCATATCTACTGCGACATCTAGAACTTCACCTTGAATACAGCGAACTAATTTTGCTTGTGTATAGGGTGGTTTTTGAAAGTGTAGCCCTCTTAAAACTCCTCTAGTTGATTTCGACTCATTGTCTTGAATAAAATCAACCCTCATTATATTTTCTTCGAAAATCTTTTGGTTAAATGACTCGAAAAAAAAACCACGTTCATCTTTAAAAACTCTTGGTTCTATAATGATAACATCAGGAATATCTGTTTTAACAAAATTCATTTATTTACGTTCTTAAATAAAATTGGACTATACTAGCTTATTTAGCCAATAGTTTACAAATTGCATCTTTAATTCTTTCTCTATCTGAATCGGTTAAGTTAGATCCAGAAGGCAAACATAATCCATCATTAAATAAATCTTCAGACACATTTCCTCCAAAATATTCACAATCTTTAAACACTGGTTGTAAATGCATCGGTTTCCATAAAGGACGAGACTCTATGTTATATTCTAACAAGGCTAGTCTCATATCTTCTCTTGAAAAACCAGTTACAGAACTATCTACCACAATAGAACTTAACCAATGGTTAGAGAAAAAGGTTTCGTTAGGCTCAGTAAATACTTTTATTCCTTGAACACCTTGAAAAAGTTCACTATAAAACTTATGGTTTGCTCTTCTTAATTCTATATGTTTATCTAACACTTCCATTTGTCCTCGACCAATACCTGCAACTATATTACTCATACGGTAATTATAACCTATTTGCGAGTGTTGATAATGTGGTGCATTATCTCTTGCTTGTGTTGCCAAGAAAATGGTTTTTTGTTTAGCTTCTTCTGTTTTGCAAACTAAAGCTCCTCCTCCAGAAGTTGTAATAATTTTATTTCCATTGAATGATAAAATACCAAAATCTCCAAAGGTTCCACACTTTTGTCCTTTGTATGTAGACCCAAGTGCTTCAGCAGCATCTTCAATAAGAGTTATTTCGTGTTTTTTACAAAGAGCCGAAATTTCATCCATCTTAGCAGGCATACCATATAAATGAACTACAATAACTGCTTTGGGTTTTTTATCTTTCGAGATTCCGTTTTCAATTGCTTTTTCTAAAGCTAAAGGGCACATATTCCATGTTTCCTTTTCACTATCTACAAAAATCGGCGTAGCTCCTTGATATTTTATTGGATTAGCCGATGCTGAAAAAGTCATGCTTTGACAAATTACCTCATCACCATTTTCAACATTTGCTAAAATCAATGCTAAATGTAAGGCTGATGTTCCAGAGGCCAAACATGCTACTTTAGCTTCTTCTCCAACATAGCTTTCTAAGTCTTGCTCAAAACCATTTACATTTGGTCCTAAAGGGGCCACCCAGTTCGTATCAAATGCTTCTTGTACATATTTCTGTTCACCTCCTCCCATGTGTGGTGAAGAAAGCCAAATTTTATCCATTTTCTATTTCTTTATATTTTATAACTCTTCCTGGGCAACCAACAACTACTGTATTATCAGGAACATCATTAATAACTACAGTCCCTGCTCCTATTGTAACATTTTCACCTATAACTACACCTTGAATAATACTTGCTCCAATTCCAATATGCGACATTGCTTTTACCTTTACATTTCCAGCTAAAGCAACATTGGGTGAAATATGCACAAAGTCTTCAATAACACAATCGTGATCAATACTTGCATTTGTATTAATTATACAGTGCTTTCCGATTGTTGTTTGAGCATTTACTACTGCTCCTCCCATTACAACTGTCCCTTCATCTATTGATGAACTTGGCGAAATTATAGATTTTTGATGAATTGCTTTTCCAAAAGAAACTTTTAATTCGTTCGATACTTTCTTTCTTATGATATTATTCCCTATTGAAATAATTATTGTATCATTTTGATCCCAATCATAAGTCAAAAACTTTCCCAGCACGGGAGTATTTAAAATACTATTTTGAACGCGCTCTCCATCATCAAAAAAACCTTCTACCTTTATATCTAAAGATTCAAGAATTTCTAAAATGACTTTACCATGTCCACTCGCTCCGTATAAAAAGTATTTTGATTTATTCATTCCCTGTAAAAGCTTCCATTGTTACACTTGTACCAGAAGAAATTCCTTCTGAAACAAAAACTTTTTTAATCGTTTTAAGTATTATTTTACAATCCAAAATAAAGCTCAGGTTTTGAACATACCATACATCATATTCAAACTTTTGCTGCCATGAAATTGTATTTCTTCCATTTATTTGTGCCCAACCAGTAATTCCTGGTCTTACATTATGTCTTTGCTTCTGCTCTTGATTATACAAAGGTAAATACTGCGGTAAAAGAGGTCTTGGACCAATCAAGCTCATATCTCCTTTAATAACGTTCAATAATTGAGGTATTTCATCTAGGGAAGTTTTTCTTACAAAATTTCCAACGGCCGTTAATCGATCTTTATCTGGTAACAATTGTCCTTCAGAATCTTTCTTATCATTCATCGTCTTGAACTTTATGATTTTAAAAATTCGTTCATTCTTTCCAGGTCTTGCTTGAAAGAAAAATGGTTTTCCTCCATTTACAATTGTTAAAAACAACGTTACTAAGATAAAAACCGGGCTTAAAATAATTAAAGCTACAAAAGATATGACAAAATCTATCACTCTCTTAATTCCTCTCTTATACAACATACTTATTCTTTTTTAACAAATCTTGATATTCATTTAGTAACGCATTCCAAACTACTTTTTGATCGTAACGACTTTCAATTAATACTCGAGTATTTTCTTTCAGTTTACAATATAGCTCATTATCACTATATAACTTCTGCATTGCTTCAAAAAGTACTTCTACTTCTTTTTTCTGAACAATCAAACCATTTTCTCTATTTATAATGATTTCATTAGCTCCATTTATATCTGTTACTATTGAAGGTAACCCCATTGCTCCGGCTTGAATCACAACATTTGGAAATCCTTCTCTATAACTAGGTAAAACCAACACGTTACTTATAGTCAAATAAGGGCGAATATCATTTTGATATCCAACACTAATAATTCTTTGGTTCCCCTTAATTATATCTAATGTTTCCTTCTTAAGAGGGTCAAGCTCAATCTCCATTGAACCTACTAACACCAATTTAACATTTGTATGCAGTAAACTTTGTTTATTAAAGGCTTCTACAAGTTCATTAACTCCTTTATCTTTAACAAGTCTCCCGACGAAAACAAAAACAAAATCACCTTCACCAATTTCTAATTGTTTTTTAAGGTTGTGTATTTCAGTTGAAGTTATCTTATTGGCATTGAAATGTTCTAAATCTACACCGTTGACATTTCCATTGGCCAACACTTTTAATTCTTTCTTAGTAATTTTACTTTTTACAAGATCATTCTTAACACCTTCTCCTTCAGGATATATATTTGTTGCACAAAAACACAATACTCTATCCATAAAAATAAGTATCCTTCTCAAAACACCTTCTTTTGAAGGGAAAATAAGCCCGGTAAATGTGTGCATTCTTATAGGGACTCTTGCCAAATAAGCTGCAATCATAGAAATTAGTCCTGCCTTTGGAGTAATTGAGTGTACAATTTGAGGTTTCTCTTTAATAAAAAGAATATACATTTTAATTAAAGACACTAAATCTTTGACCGGAGAAATGCTTCGTTCCATCGAAACAGTTTTAACCATTACTCCTTCTCTCTCCTTTACAATTTCAAGGTCTTTTCCTGGAGAAGAAACAGCAATTGTTTTAAACTTTTTATTTAAAAAATTCAACTGTCCTTTTAATAAAACATTTAAGGATATGGGTACTGTTGAAGTACGAATAAGCTTAACCTTCATATACCTTTTGATATAAATTTATATGCTTGTCCAACATCAATTTTATATCAAAATGCTTCGCTCTTTCTTGACATGATGTTGTTACTCTCTTATTCAAATCTTGGTTTTCAGTTAACTCTGATATTTTATCTACTAATTCTTGTACATTACCTCTTTCAAAAAGTACTCCGTAATTCTTCACTATTTCTCTTAATCCAGGCACATCAGAAGCTATAAATGGATTCCCTGAAGCTAATCCTTCAATAGAAGCTAAAGATAGTCCTTCGTAAAAACTAGACAACACTACTAAATCAGCACTTTTTAAAATCCTATTAACATCATCACGTTGTCCTAAAAAATAAACTCTTTCTTCTAGCTTCAATTCTTTCACTAAAGAAATATGTTCATCCATAGTTGTTCCGCCTCCAACAAGCAATAACTTGTACTTGTCATCTAATTCTTTAATGGCTTTTATCAATGTTTTTTGATCCTTTTGTGGTCTAAATGCTGAGACTTGAACAATTACCACATCTTCTTCTTTTAGTGATGTATTTAATTGATTCTTTTTTAAAGGAACAGCATTATAAATTCCTTCAAGATAAACACCATTATTAATCATGGCAATTTTATCTTCTTTAAAGCTCAAATATTCTTGATAAATATTTTTTATTTCATCACTAATACAAACCAATTTAACATACTTACTGTATATATACTTCTCTATTGATTTAAAAATTTTATTATTAATTCTTCGATTAGAAGTATTGTGCTCTGTAAAAATTAGTTTACACTTACTGCCCGTAAAAATATTAGCAAAAACTGTAAAATATTGAGCAGGAAAGAGGTGTACATGCGCTAAATCGTAGTTTTTTATAATCTTAGCAATTTTAAATATATTAAGCGGATTATATATAGACCTGGCGCTTTTGTTTTCATTAATTACGTAAACTTTACAGCAGTCAAGAGCTTTGAGTTTTTCTGTAAACATGCAATTATTGTCCCACAGTAAAAGGATGTCCATTTTTATCCCTCTTTCTACATACAAAGGAATGGTTTCTAACAACAATTTTTCTGCTCCTCCTGTATTTAATGAATTAATGATTTGTAAAACTCTCATCTTGTAACTTTATTAAATCCCTTTCTTTTATTCTTATTAAATCAACTGTAAAAGTAATATTAGCTTTTACTTATTTTCATTTTTATATAAAGATGAAAAAGCAGTCCTAGAGGCAAACAAATAAAAGTTAAAAACTTAGCTGGATTATCTTTAAAAAACTTATAATCTCCTATAAACAGTGTGGAAGAAATTAAGTGCAATGTTTTGATTATTCTTGCTTTTAAATTTTTTAAATATTTTAATTCAATTCTTCGAGAATATCTAAATCCTCTTGGATGTCGTTTATATTGTTTAAAAATATTTAAAGAAGAACCATCGGGCATATATTCTACAACACACAACGCTTCGTTTAAACAAGCCAGTTCATAATCTTGATCTATCATTAAATACAAAGTATGTAAGGGCACAAATCTTTCTTCTTTATAAATTGGATATTTTGGGTATTGATTTACAATCGCTGTTTTTAAAACTAACTTCTTATCTCCTTTTACATTGTATTTATAATACAAATCACTTAAAGTGGTACTTGTCAAGTTTTCAGGCAATTTTGTTCCTACCGTTTTATAATCTTTGTAAACATCATACCCTACAATACCAGCCAATCTTTCATCATCCTTTACTTCTGCCCATTTATCGATAATTAACTCTACCGCATTATCTGGCATAAAGTCATCTGAATCGATACACACATTAATTACAGTTTTAACGTTGGTGTAAGCTGTATTATGAGCACCATGCATACCCTGATTTTCTTGATAGATATACTCTAGATCAATAATATCATCTTCTTTCCATTGAGCAATTAATTCTTTCGTATTATCACTTGAACCATCATCTACTACAAGCCAACAAAAATCTTTTGATGTTTGCCTGCATAAACTTTCATAAATTTGGTGTAAGCAATATGCTCTGTTATATGTTGGTGTAAATACTGTTAATGTTTTCATATTAAGAAGTCATATAATAAGTAAAAGCAAAGTATAAAATTACTATAACTGCTAATCTTTTATTTTGATTGCGAAAAAATTTCTGTTTAAAGAATGGATAAAAAATAACAACTGCCATCATAAACCATGATAAGTAAGCAAATCTATTAGAAAAATTTGCTCTAATTACTAATATCCAAAAGGCATTAGCTACTGCATAAATGTTAAACAATTGATGATATACTTTATCATCAAATTTTTTCTTAAAAATAAAGTAATACCCTGCAAATATTGCGGAAAAACTATACAATACGAAATCCCATCTAAATCCTGTATACGCAAAATTTTCTCCGGTTATATTTCCCGCTGTTAAATAACTCAATCTCTTATCATTAAAACCTATAGATGCGAAAAGATTTTCCCAAAAGCTACCCAGCACGAGTGACAAAGGAATTGCTAAAAACCATCCATATAAATAATGTTTTGTTTTTTTATAAATAACCGATAATAAATATCCTCCAATTGGTATAATAACACTCATATGAGTCATTAGTCCTAAAGTAAAGCATAGGTATTTTTTTATCCAATTTTTATTACTATAAGAAAAACCTAGAAGCACTAACGACGTTGCTATCCCATTTCTAATCCCATTGGTTCCATAACTAAAAAAAGAAAAGGAAGCTATAAACATTAGAAAAGGAATATACATGTTTTCTTTAAACCATCTTTTACAAGCTATATAAATAGGAACTGTATAAATGATTGCGCATACTAGAAAAAAACTTGTAGAGGTCATAATTCCACTACAAAACTTCATAAACAAATGCCAAAAAACATCTTTTGTTTCGTAAACTCCTTCTCCTCTTGCATACTCTTCAAAACTAAAGTAATAATGTCCCATATCACCAAAGTGAACACTTAAAGGTCTAAACCCAATAAAAAGGAACAAAATTATTAATATTGTTATGGGTAATATATTCTTCTTTACCCTTGCATGATAAACTTGCTTTCTATTAGAAACTAGGTCTATTGAAACACCAACGGTTAAAAACAAAAGTACGTTATAAAAAACAACACCATAATATTGTGCAGGAATAACGCTATATAAAAAAAGACCTATTACATTTAACATAACTAAACTTTCTTTAACTTTTTATATAGGTCGACCCATTTGATCATCACTTTATCTTTCAAAAATTCTTTGCTCGTTTCAAATGCACCGATACTCAAATCTCCTCTCGCTTCTTCTTGTAAAATTATACTCTCTAGTTTTTGCGAAAAAGCTTTAATATTATCTCCTTGTACTAATATTCCCTCTTTTTGGCTACTTATAATATTTCTTGGTCCATTAGGACAATCGTAGCTTATAATAGGAACACCATTGGACATGGCTTCCAATAATACCATTGGAAAACATTCTGTTGAAGAAGTCATTGCATATAAAGAAGCTTTTTTCATTCTTTGATCTAAATCTGAAACAGCTCCTTTGAAATACAAGTTTTTAATTTCGTAATTCGACTGAATAGTTTGTAGTTGATTTTTTAATTCATCATCCCCCTCTCCGTAAATATGAATTTCCCATTCAGGAAATTTTTCAAAGATTAACTTCCACGCTTCTATCAAGTGATCAAATTGTTTTACAGGTGCAATTCTTCCTGCCGCAATAATAACCTTATCTCTATTAGAATAATCCGTAAATAACTCTTCCTCTCTTTTATCAATAAAATTAGGTATGATAAATGTATTTGGAAAAGGGTAATACTGTTGTTCGTCTTTATTTAATAAAACTAACGTTGTGTATTTTTTATATAAGTTAAACAACTTTCGTTTTAAGAAACCTAAATTTAGGCTCACTCCCGAGGAATGAAATTCTTTAATTTTAGGTGTCTTCTTTCTAATAAAGGGTAAAAAAAACTGATCTGGTGTTTGGCTAACTGATATAATTATATCTGGATCAATTTTTTTAAATGTACTTTTTAACTTAAAAAAATGCTGTATTGTTTTTAATAAGTTTACAGGATGGAAGAAACTTATTCCTTGAGTGTAATTTATATTAAGATCTAATTGATTTACTTTTGGCGATAAGGTATACACATTCTTTTTATTCCTTTGACCATTAGTAATCAAAAAAACATCATATCCAAAATCTTCAATCAATGAATTAATTTTTAATGAAACAATTTTTTCTGCTCCACCATGCAAATACATTTGATCCATTAAATAAACTACTCTCACCTTCTATTTCTTTATGAGGTCTATAACTTTTTGCACACGATGTGCCCCAAAAATATTCATTACTTTCATTTTGATAATGTTTCTCCATCTTCCCGTTGGAGATATCCAAGATTTAGCAAAATGATGAATACAGTATGAATTTTCAGTTAGCTCTATATTACCTGTTTTATAACTTTTAGGACAAAAGAAATCATTAGGATAAAATGCTATATAATCTTCAACTTCTTGAAAAGAATTATTCATAACAAATCCTTTTTCAATCATTAAATCAGTTATTATTTTAGTATTTGAAGTTGTATCTAATTCTCCATCTTCTTTTACAAAAGATCTTCCATCATAATATGCTAACATTTCAGTAACCCATACTCCATCTTTTTCACTTGCCATGATACCGGTAGGTACAAAATCATCATTTTCAAAACCAGAAAAAGCCTTCTTTTCTAAAAATGGATCTAAACCTCTTAAGACCTCAACATCAGTATCCATATAAACTCCTCCTATTTCTTTTAATGCATGTAATCGGCACACATCTGAAACAAAGGCAAACTTTCTATTTTCTAATGCTTCTTTAGCAAATGGATATTGTTCTAAATCAAAATTGCTTTCATTCCATTCAATTATTTCATATTCTGGAAGGTATTTCTTCCATGACGCTATACATTTAACAGCTAACGGCGGAAGAGGATTTCCTCCAAACCAACAATAATGAATTATCTTAGGTATCATTTTACAAATTTTCTTTTAAAAATTCTACAATCCTTTTGTTTGCCTTTCCATCTCCATAAGGGTTATGGGCTTTCGACATTGTATTATATAAGTTTTCGTCGTTTAGCAATTCAAAAGCACTTTCTGTTATCCTATCGTAGTTTGCTCCAACAAGCTTAACAGTACCCGCTTTTACTGCTTCCGGTCTTTCTGTTGTATCTCTCATTACCAAGACAGGTTTTCCTAAAGAAGGTGCTTCTTCTTGTACCCCTCCTGAATCTGTAATAATCAAGTGAGATTTTTTCATCATCCAAACAAACACAGGATAATCTAAAGGAGCAATTAAATGAATATTTTTATAGTTTGATAACAACTCATTTACTGGCTTTTGCACATTAGGATTTAAGTGCACAGGAAAAACAATCTCTACATCTTCACGTTCTGCTATAGTTACCATAGCTTTACAAATGTTTAAAAAACCATCTCCAAAGTTTTCTCTTCTATGGCCAGTTACTAAAATTACTTTTTTTGTAAAATCTATTTTCTCTTCTAAACTTGAAATTACCGAATTAGAATATCCTCCATCGATCTTATCTACCGTCCATAAAAGAGAATCTATTACTGTATTTCCAGTAATAGTTACATTATTTTCTTGTATCTTTTCTTCTAAAAGGTTTTGTTTAGATATCGTTGTTGGTGCAAAATGAAAATCTGCTATTCTACCTGTAATTTGTCTATTTAATTCTTCTGGAAAAGGAGAGAATTTATTGTGCGTTCTTAACCCTGCTTCAACATGTCCTACTTTAACTCCTTTATTAAAAGCTGCCCAACCACAAATACTTGAAGTAGTTGTATCTCCATGTACTAGCACCAAATCTGGATTGAAATCTGATATTATCGCATCCATTTTTAAAAAAATGCGTCCACTTAATTCATTCAATGTTTGATTAGCTTTCATGATATCTAAATCATAATCTGGGGTTACTTCAAAAAAATCAACTACTTGATCTAACATTTCTCTATGTTGAGCAGTAACACACACTTTAACATCATACAACGGTTCACTTTTCAATTCATGAACCAATGAACTCATTTTTATTGCTTCTGGTCTAGTACCAAAACAGACTAGTATCTTTTTTTTCATAAGATCTTTTTTATTCTATTTATGCTTAGTCTCTACTATATCTTTTGGCTGAATTCTATCTGATATAGCTACTTCAAAAGAGTCTTTATATTTCCCAATTCCAATCATCATGATTAACCTTTCTGAAGTTGGTATTTCTCCAACCATCTTCATCTTTTTTTCATCAACATAAGGTAAACATGTATTTAAACAACAAGAGGCGATTCCCAATGAATGTAATGATAAAAGTAGATTCATTGAAAACAATCCTCCATCCACAAAAACTTGGTTACTTTCAAGTTTTGTGAACTTCTTTGTATCTGTTGTAATAAGCAAAACTTTATTAATGGAATCGGTAAATCCATTATTTCCATTTTGCAATTTTAAAAGCTCCTTTTTTACTTTATCATCACTGTAAAAATGAACTTTCCAACTTTGTCTATTACAAACTGAAGGTGCGTATCTCGCCATTTCTACAGCCTGATAAATTTCATCTATTAAAACTTCCTCATCAGAAAAATTACGTACACTCGTTCTTGATTTAACAAATGAATCAAAATCAAAACTTGCAATATTATTTATATAATCTTTATCCAACTTCTTTAGACCTCCAATGTTATTTGAAGCAGAATTGGTACTGACAAAATTCTGTATTAAAACAAATAGTTCATTCTCCTCTTTCTCGAGATTTATATTCCTTTCTAAATATGAAGTTAACGTTTCTTTTATACCATCTATTAATCGATCAGAACCATATTGTTTAACATATTCATTCGCTTTTTCAATTAGCAAAATTATTTTTGGCTTTCCGAAATTTTGCCTTGGATTTGGCAATGCCAATCCTTTTTCGATAATATGGTATTGCTTTGTTAAAAAAGCGATATAATTCTCTTTGGTTTGAAGTTTATCTGTTCGAAAAGAATTTGACAAAAAGATCTTTAAATCATAGATTTTGTTTAAATACTCTCCAATATTCGTCTGCCAAAAGAAATAGGCATATAATTTTGCTTTTACTCTTCCTATCATCTTACATTATTCACTTAATGATTCTTTCAAAAACTTTTGAGACTCTAAGACTTTTACTCTTATTCTTTCTTTTACATCTGCATAATCTATTTCTAAATTATCAAATGATTTATATTCATGTTCTGCTAAATGAAAATCAGACAACCCTACATAGCTCATTATATCTCTCATCCTCGTGTTTATTTTTTCACTTCTATCTACCACAAAAAATGTTTTATTAAATAGTAATGAAAACGCAACTGCGTGAAACGAATTACTTATCACATATTCCGCTGAATTTATTAAAGACAAAAAGGTTTTTGGCCCTTCTAAATAGAAGTTCTTGTCTGAATACGTTACGTTGTCATTTACGGTAAAAATTTTAAGACCGTGTTTCTTAGCTGTGTATTCAGTAATTTTTTTAATATTTGGATTGCTATCGCAATCATAAACGAAAATATACTTTTCTTCAATTGGGGTTACAAAGCTTTCTTTCCATTCTTCTGGACTTAATAGAAAAACTGGATCCAAAACTTGCTGAGCATTTTTGACATCTAATCCTTCTAAAATTTTTAATCCTGAACTTTCCCTAACTGAAATATTATTTAAACGTTCTACATTTTCTTTAACGAATGGCTTTAAATCATCCTCAATCTCATCTATAGCAAAACTTGCAGCATAAGAAATTTTAAGTTTATTATCTGGGACAAAATTTAAATAAAATGCGGGATCTTTACCATTTTGAAAAAATGAATTCCAAATCTGATCACTTCCACAAATAAAAGCGTCTGCATCTGGCAAATCATTTTTTAATTCTGTATTATCTGTATAGTTTTTCTTTGTAAACGGAATGTATGTGTTTTCAAACTCGTCGAACGCCTTTTTTCTTTTTAACAATGTTAATCGCTGTGGTAACTTTGCTAATAAGTATAACCATTTGATCAAAAACTTGTCATACTTTGGGTTTGCAACATTGAAAAAATTATGATGATTACTTAAATAATCTGGTGTATAATCAATTGTTTCGGCATCATGCCCTAAACTTTTCAGATATTTCAACAAAGCATATTCTTGTAAACTTGCTCCGTGATTATATACTCTGTGACATGTTATTGTTTTAACTCTCATAATTTAATCTTAATCAGTTTTTCAACTATTAATTTCTCCTCTTTTTGCATTGCAAAGATGTAAAATAAACTTAAAAATGTTATGGCATATGCAAATATTTTACCACCAAAATTAATCCAGCCTTCTCCAGGTATTTTATCTATTAAAAAACCTAAGGCTAAAACTAGTACAAACACTAGCATATTTTTTAAAAAAACCTCTATTAAAAACTTCAATACATTAAGCTTAACAGCATAAACGTAATAAATATTAAGTATTAATTCACTTAGAAATCTTCCCAGCAAAATTCCAAAAATCATTCCCATTGCATTGTATTCTTTTGCTAAGAATGCTCCTAAAATCATTCCAATGGTTATAGCAGACAAAGCTATTATTGCTTTAAATTTAATCTTTTTAGAAGCTTCTAAAATACTATTAGCAAAACTTTGACTTAGAGGTATTGTTATGACAATCATAATAAACAAGGCTATTTTCCATGATAGTAAATAAGTTTCTCCTAACCATAGTTTTACAAACTGTTGCCCATATAAAATAAAACCTCCTAAAATTAAAAGTAAAATCATTAATGTTATTCTACCTATTCTAATAAACATGTTGTTTATTTCTTCATGCGAAGAGTTATTGTACAACATTTTTGTAGCTTTTGGTAATAACAAACTGGAAAACGCAGATGCAAAAGCTCCGTAATAGGTTCCTAGCATAACTCCTACAGCATAAATAGCAACGACGGTAGTTCCTTTTAATGCTCCTAAAACCAATTGACCAGATTGCCACTGAAATTGAGCTATAATAGCTAAAACAAAGATCCAAGTTGAATACGAAAATACTTCTGACAACAGTTCCTTATTTAAAGAATGTAATCTTATTTTTACTTTTAAGTTTCCAAGAACAAAAACACCATTTATCGCTATAAAAAGTACATTTACTACGGTATCTAACACTACAATTGAAACAGCATCTCCGCCTAAACTTAGTAATAACACTAAAAGTAACGAACGAACAATATACTTGATTAAAATTGTCATTCTAGGAAACACAAATCGCTCATAACCAGAACTTATAGCAATAAAGGCTCCTCCTGGAATAGTAATAGCTACGTTAAAAATTAAAATAACAAACATTATTTTTGCCTTATGAAGTTCTGATGGCGATAAGCTCTCTCCATAAATACTTGTTAGATTAAAATACATGATAATTCCCAATGCTACAATCAATAACGCAATGGCAAAATAAATTAACATTATAGTAGCTAGAAAATTTTCTTCTCCTTTCTTATCCTTTTGAGTACGGTATTTAGCAACAAATCTAATTACGGTATTATTCAACCCCAAATCCATCAATGAAAAATAGGCTATAAAGGACCCAACTAAAGTATATAATCCATACTCTGAATCACCCAATGATTTTACAATAAAAGGAGTTAGTAACAATCCTACAATATTGGTTACTAAGATATTTATATATGAAAGAATTGCTCCTTTTTTTAATTGACTCATTTAATTAATATCGTATTATTTCTGTCTTAGTATTACGTACTCCTTTCCTCCTAATACAACCTCTTTAACTAACTCTTCTTGCAATAAGTTTTCGTAGGTTTCTTGCTTTTTCTTAGGTGTTACTATATACGCTCCTGACTCCATATTACTAGCAATACTTTTCGGAAAAAAATAATCAGGAAAAACAAATGAAATTTTCTTCAAATTAATTGATTGAAAATCACATAAATAATACAAGGCAGGTGAAGGTCCATCTAAGTAGACCCTAGATTTTTTAGGTATATAAGTATTTAAAATTTTAATTTCTTCTTGTTGTTTACTTATATATGCTTGATTTCCATTTTTTAAAGTTAAACCAATATACAAGGTCCAAAAACAAAGAGATACTCCTAACAAAACGTAACTTAGCAAATTCACTTTTTTATTCTTGCTGACGCTGAATAAATAGGCGAATAACAACAACGAATAAGGCACAACATACAAAAAGTAGTGAAAATATGTTGCGAATTTAAGCACTGTTAAAGAGGATAAAAATAAAAGAATGTACAATACCTTTCTTGTATCCAAAACTTTGTAATAAAGTACCAAAAGCACAGGAATTATCAACAAATACAAATTGAATAAAATAAAATAAAGTAACTCTATAAAGTGAGAAATAGTACTTGCATTTATTGCTGTACCATTTCCATTATCAAACTCAGTCCCTTTTCCTAAAATAAATTTTATAAATTCTACCAAATTAACTCCGTAACTTGATAAATAACCAAAAAACAATATTAAAGGCAGTAACATACCCGAGCTTAACAACAAGATTGACTTTAATTTTTCTTTCTTATTTAAAATAAGATCGGCCGCAATAGGCAATAAAATAAACAACCCATATTGTTTAGATAAGAAAGCTAAACAAATAGTTACTCCTGATAAAAACAGGTTTTTAAACGTATTATATTCTCTAAAGTTTAAATAGAAGTAAAGGGCTAACAGCTGAAAAAAGACCGATAAAGGCTCTAACATCAAATGCCTTCCATCAAACACAAAACTCAACAGCACAAATGCTGATACGAAAAATAAGTTTCTAGATTTATTGTTGGATATTCGTTTTAACAAGTTATAGAAAATAAAAGATGATCCTATCGTAATTAAAACGTTCATTAATAAATGCCATTGATAACTTGGCATATCATCAAACAAAAATGGGATTCCGAAAGTAATAATTGATAATGGCGTGTACGCTATTCCTATCTCATGAAAATATACTTTTCCCGAATAAAACTCTCTACCTATTGCTAAATAAAACCCAGAATCAAGTCCTATCGTTGGACTAACCATAAAACTTATTAATAAAACAGCGCTTAACAAAAATGTAAGTCCTGTTAATATTTTAAAAACTTTATTCTCCATATGAAAAAGACTAATTAATCTATTAATTTTATGATTGATTCTATAGACTCATTTGATAATTCATAAAAAAATGGAAGTCTAATTAAATTACTAGTAAACTTATCTGAATTTTCAAGATCTCTTCCATCGTGCTTATCTATATAATAAGGGCTTGAATGCAGTGATATATAATGAAAAACTGCACTAAACCCATTTTCTTTAAGCTTTTTAATTACTCGTGTTCTATGTTCCAAATTCTCTGTTAGAATATAAAACATATGTGCATTATTAGTTGCATATTCAGGAACTTTAGGTAATACTATATGTTTCAACCCTCTACTTTTAAGACCATTATGGTAACGTTCCCAAATTTCTTTTCTCCTATTTTGAATTTTATCAAGGTTTTCGATTTGAGCCCATAAAAAAGCAGCTATAACTTCTGAAGGTAAGAAAGAAGAACCTGTATCTACCCAACCATATTTATTTACTTCTCCTCGAAAAAACTCTGCTCTATTTGTCCCTTTTTCCCAAATAATTTCGGATCTCTTAACAAATCGCTCATCGTTAATGGCCAACATTCCTCCTTCTCCAGAAATAATATTTTTCGTTTCATGAAAAGAAAAAGCAGACATATGACCAATACTTCCTAAAGCTTTCTTCTCTCCTTTTTTATTGGTATAAAAACTATCTATAGCCTGAGCCGCATCTTCTATAACGAGTAAATCATACTTATCAGCCAACTCCATTATTTTATCCATATCACATGCCACTCCAGCATAATGTACTGGTACAATAGCTTTTGTTTTTGAAGTAATTAATGCTTCAATTTTATCTGCATCAATATTAGGGTTATCTTTATAAGAATCAGCAAAAACAACTTTAGCTCCTTGTCTAATAAAAGCTATTGCAGTTGAAACAAATGTAAAACTAGGAATAATTACCTCATCTCCAGGTTCTATATTTGCCAACATTGCACACATTTCTAATGCATCGGTACATGAAGTTGTTAATAATACTTTTTTAAAACCGTAGTTTTCAGCAAAAAAGTTTTGACATTTTTTTGTAAAAATTCCATTACCAGAAATTTTCCCACTAGCTACGGCTTCTCTAATATATTCTGTTTCTTGACCTGTTAAATATGGCTTATTAAATGGTATCATCTAACTAATCTATGTGGGTTTCCTACATACAACCCTGATTTATCTATATTTTTTATAACAACTGTTCCTGCTCCAATTTGCGTTCTCTCCTTGACGAAAATATTATCTATAATCGTTGAATTTATTCCCAATATACATTGCTCTTCCACTTTAACAAATCCTGCAATTGCAACTCTTGGAGCTAAAAAACTATGCTTTTGAATTATTGAATCATGGGCAATTGTACATCCATTATTCAGTATTGTATTTTCTTCTATAACTGCATCAATATCAACACTACAATTAGGATAAATAA
Source organism: Tenacibaculum sp. 190130A14a (assembly GCF_964048965.1). Lineage (NCBI taxonomy): Bacteria > Pseudomonadati > Bacteroidota > Flavobacteriia > Flavobacteriales > Flavobacteriaceae > Tenacibaculum > Tenacibaculum polynesiense. The sequence continues at coordinate 3,475,419 of NZ_OZ040189.1, forward strand.
CTGTACCTGACAACACCTTTGCAGATGGTGCTATCCAAGAAGTTGAATGCACAATTTTACCAAAAGGAATAGCTCCCTTAAACCTTATGTAAAGTTCTTTCTTTTTTTGCAGATGCTTGTATCCAATACCTATAATTAGCTCATCAAAGGCTCCTTTCTTGTACAGCTTTTCGATATCATTACTATTTCCAATAATAGGTATATTATATTTATAAGATTCATTCGAATAATCATCTATGAAAACAACTTTTTGATAATGACCATCTTCTAAAGCATAATTTGCAATCTGCCTCCCTAAATCTCCTGCACCAATAATAGCTAATGTTTTCATTGACTTTAATAAATTTTCCTAATTATCACGTTAGGTCTATTTTGAACTTGTTTAAAAATCTTAAACAAATAAATTCCAATTAGGCCTAAAAATGTTGAAATTACTCCTAAAATTAAAATATTAATAGCCACTAATGAAGTCCATCCTAATTGAATAGAATCTCCTAGAACTACTTTTTTAACGAGTAAAAAAACAATTGCTAATAAACTAAAAAAAGTTATACATATTCCTGTATAAAACAAGTACTCAAGAGGTTTACCAGAAAAAGAAGTTACTGCTTGTAGCATTAACTCTAATCTTTTTTTAGTACTATATGTACTTTTACCTTCTCTTAATCCTCTTGTCACAGGTATTCCTTTTTGATTATATCCTGCCCAATGCATCATACCTCCTAAAAAAAGGTTCGTATCTCCTAGAGAAAGTAAACTATTTAAATATGCTCTCTTCATTAACCTTTCAGTTGCAATATTTTTAGGAATCTTAACTTCTGAAAATTTGTTGATTGCCCACCAAAACAAGCGTCCTCCAAAATTTTCTATAAACCCTCCCTTTCTTTCTTCTTGATAACCAAATACAACATCTATCGTATCATCTTTATGAATTTCTCTATAACAATCTTTCAAAAAACTTGGAGGAGTTTCCAAATCATTATCAATTAAAAAGACCAAATCACCTTTTGCATGGAGTAAACCCGCTTGCATTGCATAATGATGCCCAAAATTTCTGGATAAATCAATTATCTTTATTTCAGAAACCTCCTTTTTCTTTTCCAACAAAAACTGTAAAGAATCATCTGGAGATCCATCATTTACAAAAACCAACTCATAATCATCAATCTTTAAATCATTTATTGCCGATACTATTTCTTTAATAAACGTATCTAAAAATGGTTTTGACATGTATAGTGTTGAGACTACTGATAAGGTCATTTTAGTTTATTTTTTATTTAAAACAATATTTGGAAACGATTTTGATGTTCCTAGTACATACCCCATTCTAAATTCACTCGACTGAATTTCGCTTTCATTAATTTCACCATAAATATTTTTATCTAAAATATTATAGGAACTTAAGTCATTTAACAATTCTTTATCTGCTTTATTAAGAATCCATTTAACAAATGAAAACTGAACTGGAACATTTTTCACTTTTTCGATTCCTATACCTAATGCTATTTTTATAGTATCTTCTAAATAATTATAACTATATGCGTTTTCTACCATCTCTGCTCGAAAATCACCTCCCATTCTTCCTGCAACTTCTATGATACAAAACTCATTGTTCTCATTAATTCTTAATTCTGTATGTGATGCTCCGTTTTCAAATTTTAGAGCAGTAAGAGTATCCTTTGTTAAATTTATAGCTTTTAATAATAGTTTTTCATCAATCCTTCCGGGTACCACATGAGCTTTCTCTACAAAGTAAGGTGGCCCTGTATAAAACTCTTCTGTAATACCAGCAAAATAATGTTTATTATTTTGACTTATCATTTCCATGCTATATTGTACTCCTTCAAAATACTCTTCAATAATAACTTTTTTATTCAGAGAAACCTCTAACGCTTCTTTAAAAGCAACTTTAGCTTCTTCTAAATTGTTTACTCGAGTAACACCTCTACTTCCAGATCTATCTGTTGCTTTGACCATAAAAGGATACTTCAAATCAGTTTTTTCTAAATCCTTTTCAGTTTTAATCAGTTGAAATTTTATAGAAGGAATTCCATTAGTTTTAAAACTACTTCTCATTAAGTGTTTATCTCTACAAATCATTGATGTATCCATAGAGTTACCAACTAATGAAAGTTTATCCGCAACATAGTTAACTGTATCTACAGCTATATCAGAACCAACAGTCAGAATTCCATCAATCTTTATTTCTAAACACTTCTCTAAAATTGCTTCTTTATCTAATGTAGAAATTGGATAACAATAATCTGCAATGTCTTTCACAATATTACCTTTATCCCAAGCAAACACGTGAGTTTCGATAGACATTCTCTTTGCCTGTTCTACCAAACGTCTCTGAGGAAAACTCGCTCCCAGAATTGCTATTTTTTTCATTTCTTATTTTTTTACGTTGTCACCACTTAATACTTTTGAGAATTTTACTTTCTTTTTTATAAAGTAGCTCTCAAAAAACTTATATGAAAATCCAGAAATAAGTATTGTTAATCCAATACTTAAAACATACTGCAACACAACATTTTCTATATTAAAAAACATTAAAGTTTTCAGAATTATAACAATTGCAAGCGGATGGAACATGTATAATCCGTATGACACTTTACCTAAGTAATTCAGAATACTATTTTCTAAATTAAATATTGTTTCTTTATTTGATGCTAAATTCAAAATAGCTATTCCAAAAAGCACTCCGTAAAACTCATAATGTATATGAGGTATTTTAACACCAAAACCTATTAATACAAACAATATTAAGTATACAAGATATTGTGTATATTTAGAGTATAACCATTTTAAAATGTTATTTTTCTCATATAACCAATAAGCCAAAACTCCTCCTATTGCCATACAATCGATGCTGAAACCTCCTACAAAACCATAAAGCAACGTTGTCCATTCAGTTACTCCAAACAATTTTGCATAAACATTGATTCCGAATTTCACCACAAAATACAACGCAATAACGCCAAACAACAACCTTAACTTATATTTTGATTTCTTCATAAGTAATGGCCATAACAAATAGAATTGTTCTTCTACTCCAACCGACCATGACTGTGATGCAAATGGCACTGGAGGGAAAGTTATTAAAGCCAAATTAGGCAAAAACAAAAAGAACAAAAGTACTTTTAGGTTATAAGAATCGAATAATTGACTTGTGTAGTCACCAACCTCTAAAAATGGGATAAAAGGAAGAATAAAAAAACTTAGTATTACTATTAAATAATACAATGGCCAAATTCTGAGTAATCTTCTTATATAAAAATCCTTTATAGAAATTGTTCCAGTTACTTCTTCTTCTGCTAACAATAAATAAGTAATTAGAAATCCACTTAACACAAAAAATAATATAACTCCCAACTTCCCTATTATAGGAATAAAAGGTAAATCATGATAAAAATTATCTAAATTAAATATATTTTTCAGCTGTTCAATATGATGAATAATAACCAGTAAAGCAGCAATAAATCTTAACCCATTAAGATTTGGAAAATAAACTTTTTTCATTTTCTACCTACTTCAAAATTCGTTTTAAATATTCGAAATACTCTCCTTTTAAATCTTTTATACTATTGAACAATTTCTCTTTTTCAACATAGTGCATTCTAAATGCAATTTCTTCAAGACAAGCTATTTTTAAACCTGTTCTCTTTTCTACTGCCTTTACAAATTCTGTCGCCTCCGTGAGTGCTTCATGAGTACCTGTATCTAACCAAGCATATCCTCTACTCAATATTTTCATCTTCAATTTTTCATTCTCTAAATAATCTTGATTAATTGAAGTTATCTCTAGCTCTCCTCTATCAGAAGGTTTTACATTTTTTGCTTTTTCTACTACAGAATTAGGATAAAAATACAATCCTACTACGGCATAATTAGATTTAGGAGTCGCTGGCTTTTCTTCAATACTAATTACATTCCCTTCTTCATCAAACTCAGCTACACCATATCTTTCAGGGTCATTTACATAATTACCAAAAACTACTGCTTTCTTTTCTTCCTTTACGGTATCAATAGCTTCATAAAGTAGTTTTTGAAGTCCTCCACCGTAAAAAATATTATCCCCTAAAATCAAACTAACATCATCATCACCAATAAACTCTTCACCAATAATAAAAGCTTGTGCTAAACCATCTGGAGATGGCTGTTCTGCATACTCTAATTGAATTCCAAATTTACTTCCATCTCCTAATAATCTTTTAAAATTAGGCAAATCATGCGGTGTTGAAATGATAAGAATTTCCTTAATTCCTGCTAACATTAAAACCGAAAGCGGATAATAAATCATTGGTTTATCATAAATCGGAAGTAACTGTTTACTCACAGTTAATGTTAATGGATGTAATCTTGTTCCTGAACCTCCCGCTAAGATAATTCCTTTCATAGTTTCTGTTTTTTAGTTAGCCTTATCAGCGTACATTTTTTCGTAATAATTCTGATATTCTTTAGAAGTTACATTATGTAGCCACTCTTTATTTTCTAGATACCAATCAATTGTCTTAGATAAACCTTCTTCAAACGTTACTGACGGATTCCAACCCAATTCCTTTTCAATTTTCGATGCATCAATAGCATATCGTAAATCGTGTCCAGGTCTATCTTTTACATACGTGATCAATTTTTCAGAAGTTCCTTTATCTCTACCTAACTTCTCATCCATTTGACTACATAAGACTTTAATTAAATCGATGTTTTGCCATTCGTTAAAACCTCCAATATTATATGTTTCTCCATTTATTCCTTTATGAAAGACTAAATCGATTGCAACAGCATGATCTACAACATATAACCAATCTCTAGTATATTTACCATCACCATAAACTGGTAATGATTTATGTTGTATAATATTATTAATAAATAAAGGTATTAGTTTCTCAGGAAACTGATTTGCTCCGTAGTTATTTGAACAATTACTTACTACATAAGGCATTTTATAAGTCTCTCCATACGCTCTTACAAAATGATCCGAACTAGCTTTTGATGCAGAATATGGAGAGTTTGGATCATATGGTGTAGTTTCTTCGAACAACCCTGTTTCTCCTAAAGTTCCATATACCTCATCTGTACTTACATGATAAAACCTCTTATTATCCCAATCATTTTGGTTAATAGCTTTAAAAGCATTAAGCAAAATCATGGTTCCTAAAATATTGGTTTTTGCGAAGGCCAATGGATCTGTAATAGATCTATCTACATGAGACTCTGCTGCTAAATGAATAACCGCATCAAATTTAAATTCTTCAAACAAGTTATTAATAAAATCTTCATCTGTGATATCTCCTTTGATGAATTTATAATTCTCAGCAGATTCAACATCTTTTAGATTCTCTAAGTTCCCTGCATATGTTAGAGCATCTAAATTATAGATCATATAGTTAGTGTATTTATTTACAAAAAGTCTTACTACATGTGACCCTATAAAACCTGCTCCTCCGGTAATTAATATTTTTTTCATTTACTTTTTCTAACTACTTAATTTACAAATACAAAAAAACGAAACTTACATTTCCACCACTCTGTATTCTTCTATAATTTCAACTGCCAAAGATATAGAAACTAAATTAAAATGTACTTTCATAATTACATACTATAACTTATTAATCATTTCATAACATTTGTACAAAATCAAATCAAAGTTAAATCGTTAAAAACTCAAGTTATTTCTTAATTATCTTTTGTTTTTAAGCTCTCCTTTTGATGAACTTCTCTTCTTAAACCACTGCTAGAAAACCTATGTTCCCTTTTATTGAAGTACAGTTTTATACCTTTTTTCTCGCAATAATCTCTTCCTGTAAATTGCTTATTTGCATATTCTTCTCCAATCACTCGAACATCTACCTTAAAAGAACGTAATATATCTTCTAAATCTTGCTCTGTAGCATATGGAACAATTTCATCTACATATTTGCATCCTTTTAATTGAATATACCTTTCCACTACAGATTGTACTGGACGATTCTTATCAGGTCTATCTATTGTTGGATCTGTTTGCAAACCACAAATCAAATAATCACATTGACGTTTAGCATCTTCTAACATTTTTATATGACCAGCATGCAACAAATCAAAAGCACTAAAAGTTATTCCTATTTTCATTTCCAATAATTTTAAAATTATATTTTTTCTACATATTGAGTTTTCCTTAAAACTAAACAATAGTTATAAACTTTTATCTACCATTTCTCTTGGCAATAAACCTTTTACATCATAAACTATTGCCTCTTTAGCTTTAAGAGACTCTATATTCAGTTTTTTAAATTCATCATGAGCAACTACTAATACAATTGCATTGTAATAGTTTTCTTCGAGCTTATCAATTAACTCTAAATTATATTCTTTTTCAACTTCTTCTTTGCTAGCCCAAGGATCGTAAACAAAAACATTTGTTCCATATTCTTTCAAAGAATGAATAACATCTATCACTTTCGTATTTCTAACATCAGGACAATTCTCTTTAAAAGTAATACCTAAAATCAACACTTTAGCATTTTTAATTTTCAGGTCTCTTTCAATCATCAATTTAATCACTTGAGAAGCCACATAATCTCCCATACTATCATTCAATCTTCTTCCAGCTAGTATAACCCCAGGATGATACCCTAACTCTTCTGCTCTTTGCACCAAATAATAAGGATCTACTCCAATACAATGACCACCAACTAAACCAGGTTTAAATGGTAAAAAGTTCCATTTTGTTCCAGCTGCCTCAAGAACCTCTTGAGTATCGATATTCATAAAACCGAAAATTTTAGCCAGTTCATTTACAAAGGCAATATTAATATCTCTTTGTGAGTTCTCTATCACTTTTGACGCCTCTGCTACTTTTATACTCGAAACCTTATGAGTTCCAGCTTTTATTATTGAACCATAAAGATTATCAACCATATTAGCAACTTCTTCGGTCGAACCTGAAGTTACTTTTAAAATACTCTCTAAAGTATTCTTTTTATCTCCAGGGTTAATTCTTTCAGGCGAGTAGCCAACAAAAAAGTCTTTATTAAATTTCAATTCAGATGTACTCTCTAACACTGGAACACACTCTTCTTCTGTTACACCAGGATATACGGTAGATTCATATATAACAATATCATTACTACTCAAAACCGCACCTACTAACTTACTTGCATCTATTAGCGGATCTAAAACCGCCCTATTATTTTTATCTACTGGAGTTGGAACTGTTACAATATAAATTGTGCAGTCTCTAATATCATCTAGAAGTGAACTACAAAAGAGTCCATTTTGATTTGTGTTCTGTTTTTTTAAAACTACGTGTAGCTCTTCTTTTTCAATTTCAAAGGTTGCGTCATAGCCTTTATTTAATTGAGACACTCTCTCTTCATTAATATCAAATCCTACTACAGCGTACTTTGTTGCAAATAACCTTGCCAATGGTAAACCAACATACCCTAAACCTATTACCGCTATTTTTACGTCATTCATAAAGCTATTCTTCAGTTCTCGAAACTACAAAAAACATTATAAAATAAAAAAGTCTCATCAAATATTTGATGAGACTTTTTGTGGGCGCGAAGGGATTCGAACCCCTGACCCCTTGGGTGTAAACCAAGTGCTCTGAACCAACTGAGCTACGCGCCCGTTTGCAATTTAACGTTTAAGAGTTGTGGGCGCGAAGGGATTCGAACCCCTGACCCCTTGGGTGTAAACCAAGTGCTCTGAACCAACTGAGCTACGCGCCCTTAATTGTCAATTGCGGGTGCAAATATATAACTCTTTTAGATATCTACAATAACTTTTTTTACTTTTTTTCTATAAAATTTCGGCTACTACGAAGGTACTCCCCCCAACATAAACAACATCCTCCTTCAAACTATTTTCTAAAGAACTGATATATGCTTCTTTAACCGAACCATAAGCTTCTCCTTCCAATTGATACCTCTCACACATTTTTTTTAATTTTTCTACTTCCAATCCTCTTGGAATATTTGGTTTACAAAAATAATAGGTCGCTTTTTCAGGAAATAAAGGTAGTACTTCCTCCAATTTCTTATCGGAAACCACTCCTAATATTATGTGTAAATTTTGATAGTTTTCTTTTTGCAATTGCTCTAATGTATATTTCAAGCCTTCTTTATTATGAGCAGTATCACAAATTACTTTGGGATGTTCTTGTAAAATTTGCCAACGGCCCTTTAAATTTGTATTCTTTACTACATTCAATAATCCGCGTTTAATATCTTTTTGAGCTATAAAAAAGTTTTGCAACTGTGAAATTGCTTCAATCGCCGTTTTTACATTCGATTTCTGGTAAGTTCCCATCAAATCAGTTTCAAAATCACTTACATTATCCGATCCGAAAGTTATATCAGCCCCACATGCTTCTGCCTTTTTTAAAAACACCTCTTTAACTTCTTCTTGTTCCTCTCCAATTACCACCGGAACATTAGCTTTGATTATTCCAGCTTTTTCAAAAGCTATTTCTGGTAAAGTCTCTCCAAGAAACTGTGTATGATCTAAACCTATATTGGTAATTACAGCAACTTCAGGTTTTATAATATTGGTTGAATCCAATCGTCCTCCAAGACCAACTTCAATAATTGCTATATCAACTTCTTCTTTTGCAAAATATTGAAAAGCCATTCCAACAGTCATTTCAAAAAAAGACAACCCTTGTTTTTCCAAAAACTCTTTGTTATTTCGTATAAATTCAACTACACCTTCTTTCGCTATCTCTTTTCCATTAATACGAATTCGTTCTGTAAAGTTTTTTAAATGTGGTGAAGTGTATAGGCCAACCTTATAACCTGCTTCTTGAAGTATAGAAGCTAACATGTGACTTGTAGAACCTTTACCATTGGTTCCTCCTACATGAATTGATTTAAACTTCTTTTCAGGATTATTTAAATGCTTTGCTAATGCAATAATATTGGTCAAATCTTTTTTGAATGCCGTTTTACCTTGGCGTTGATACATTGGCAATTGGGCGAACATCCAATCTAAAGTTTCTTGATAAGTCATTAAATTATTTATGATATTTTGTATACCAATCAACAAATTTCTTTACCCCTTCCTTAATCTTTACTGAAGGTTGATAGTTATATTCTTTTTTTAATTCATCGATACTTGCCCATGTTCTTTTTACATCTCCCATTTGCATTGGCATCAAATTCTTTACAGCTTCCTTTCCAAGACTCACCTCCATTTCTTGAATGAAATCCATTAACTTTATAGAATCATTGTTTCCTATATTGTAAATTTTATACAACTCTCTAGATTCAACTTTCTTTTCGATTACTCTTTTAACACCTTCTACAATATCATCGATATAAGTAAAATCTCGCTCCATATTTCCATTATTGAAAACTTTAATAGGGCGATCATTTGAAATTGCATCTGCAAACAATATAGGAGACATATCTGGTCTTCCCCAAGGTCCATAAACTGTAAAAAATCGTAATCCTGTTGTTGGTATTTTATATAAGTGACTATAGGTATGAGCCATTAACTCATTACTTTTCTTTGTAGCTGCGTATAAACTAACAGGAGTATCAACCTTATCCTTTTCTTCAAAAGGAACTTTAGTATTTGCCCCATAAACACTTGAGCTACTTGCATACACCAAATGCTTAATAGAAAATTGTCTAGATGCTTCTAAAATATTTAAATAACCTACTATATTACTTTGTATATATACATCAGGGTTTTCAATACTATATCGCACTCCAGCTTGGGCTGCCAAATTACATACAACCTCAAACTTTTCCTTTTCAAACAACGAGAACAGCTCTTGTTTATCCTCTAAATTTAAACGTACAAACTTAAAGTTACTAAATCTATTACTGGTACATTCATTATAAAACTCAGTCGCTTCAACCTCATTTACTCCTAACTCTTTTAAGCGAGCATATTTAAGATTTACATCATAATAATCGTTTATATTATCAATCCCAACAATTTCATGACCTCCATTTAAAAGAATTTTACTTAAATGAAAACCTATAAAACCTGCTGCTCCTGTGACTAATATTTTCATTAGTTTAATTTTTCCCTATTTGATAATACTCAAATCCTTTTTCTTCAAGATTAAATACGTTGTATTGATTTCTTCCGTCAAAAATTATTGATTGTTTTAATCTTTGTTCAATTTCCTCAAAGTCCGGAGATCTGAATTCTTTCCATTCTGTAAGTAATATCAACGCTTCTGCATCTTCTAAAACATCATACTTTGATTTTTTATAAGAAACCCCATTTATATCTTTTAAGTAAAAATGTTGTGCTTCTTCCATTGCTTTAGGATCATAAGCATTCACTCTAGCTCCTCTCTTGACTAATTCTTTAATAACATAAATTGCAGGTGCTTCACGCATATCATCAGTCCCTGGTTTAAAAGCTAAGCCCCAAAGCCCAAAAGTTTTCCCTGATAAATCCTCTCCAAACCTTCTTACTATCTTTTCTGCAATTACAAATTTTTGCCTATTATTTACGTCTTCTACTGAGGTTATTAACTGGGCATTATACCCATTCTCCTCCGCTATTTTTTTAAGTGCTTTTACATCTTTGGGAAAACAAGACCCTCCATATCCTGCTCCTGGATAAATAAAACTATAACCAATTCTAGAATCGGATCCAATTCCAATACGAACATTATTAATATCTGCTCCAACTCTTTCACAAATATTAGACATTTCATTCATAAAAGAAATTTTAGTAGCCAACATAGCATTTGCCGCGTATTTAGTCATTTCAGCAGATCTTATATCCATAGCAATAAAACGATCATGTGACATTGTAAAAGGTGCATATAATTGCCTCATCTTTTCAAAAGCATACTCTGATTCTGCTCCAATCACTACTCTATCTGGCTTCATAAAATCATTGATTGCATCACCTTCTTTTAAAAACTCTGGATTAGAAACTACATCAAATGCAATTGTTTCTCCTCTTTTATCTAATTCTGCTTGAATTGCTTCTTTTACTTTATCGGCTGTTCCAACTGGTACAGTTGATTTATCAACTACAACTAGTTTTCTCTTCATTTTCTGACCAATCTCTTTAGCTACCGCTAAAACATATTGTAAATCGGCCGACCCATCTTCTCCCATAGGAGTTCCTACAGCAATAAAAACTATTTCTGCTTCTTCTATTGCTTCTTCTAATTTTGTAGTAAAAAACAGATTCTCATTTTCAACATTTTTAAGAACCATTTTTTCCAGTCCTGGCTCATAAATTGGAATAATTCCTTTATGAAGTTTATTTATTTTTTCCTGATCAATATCTACACATGTTACTTTGTTTCCCATTTCAGAAAAACATGTACCCGATACTAATCCAACATATCCCGTACCTATTACAGCTAATTTCATTAAATTTTATTTGAAATATATTCTATTACTAAATAATCTTTAGCAAAGATATACTATTTTAAGAGTGTACTTATTACTGAGACAAAGAAAACCTGTAGATTATTGTTCCTCTTTGTTTTGATGGTGCATTGCCATCAGCATTCCATTTAGTTCTTAAGGCTGCTTGTTTAGCCGGTTCAAGTAAACATGGCGCTGTATTAGTAGACCCTTTTACTCCTGGAACTGCTTTAATCACTTTTCCATTTTGATCTACTTCAATACTTACAACTACTGTCCCTTCTTCCTGGCAATCAGGCTTTTTTATAGGCTTAGAAAGTGCTTTTCTTCCCGCTAAATTATAATTCCCACCAGAACCACTTCCCGAACCTCCATAGTATTTATTCGAGTTTGGATCTCCATTTTCATTTCCTTTTAAGCCTGCCTGATCATCATCTCCTTCGCCTGCGTTTGCCCCATCCTTAGATGTTCCATTTAACAAACTATTTAAAGCATCAGTAGTTTCTTTTGAAGGTTTTGGCTTTGGTTTTTCTTTCGGCTTCTCTTCTTTTGGAGCCTCTTTTACCTCTTCTTTTTTCTCTTTTCGTTTTTCTACTACAGGAACATTCTCAGCAGCTTCATTTGTTATCACCTCCTCCTGAATAGTTTCTTGTGGTGTTTCTTCTACTTCTTCCTGAATCTCTTCTACAACTTCCTCTTGCTCCGGTGTAGCTTGAGCTTTTGTTTTTTCAACAGGTTCTCCACTACCTACTTCAGAGTTTCCAAAATTAATTGCCAAACCATATTCAATAGGAGGATCAAGATACTTCATTCCGTAATTAAATATTCCCAATAACAATAATATCAGAATAATTGCGGTAATTACCGCCGATTTACGTTTATGTTTTGTATCGAAAACTGTCATACTATTTCCCTTTTACAGCCAATATCATTTTTAACTTATTCTTATTAGCTATATCTATAACCCTCATTACGTTTTTATATGGTACGTTTTGATCTCCTCTAATAACAACTGTCTTCTTCTTATCCGCTCCTACTTTTAACAGTATTTCTCTCTCCAAATTATTTGAATTTACTTTAGTCTTATCAATATAGAATGAAGAGTTTTTTGTTATTGTAACTGCCACTGAAGTTTGATTTTCTGTTTTCCCTCCAGCTTTTGGTAATAAAACATCAATAGCACTAACTGTTACTAGTGTAGACGTTAACATGAAAAAAATCAACAATAAAAAAACAATATCTGTCATTGACGACATATTGAAACTTGGATCAACCTTATTTCTACCTCTTAAATTCATTATACAGGTTCATTTAATAAATCTAAAAACTCTACAGATTTTGCCTCCATTTGGTACACTACCTTATCTGTACGAACCACCAAGTGATTATAAGCAATATATGCTATAATCCCTACAATAAGTCCTGCAACAGTTGTTGTCATTGCAGTATATAATCCATCAGAAAGCATCTTAATATCTATTTGCCCACCAGAGTTTGCTATTTCATGAATTGCAACAATCATTCCAATTACAGTACCTAAAAACCCAATCATAGGAGCAGCACCGGCAATAGTTGCCAACACTGAAACATTTCTCTCTAACTGATATACTTCTAATTTTCCAGCATTTTCAATTGCTGTGTTAATATCATCTAATGGTTTTCCAATTCGAGAAATTCCTTTACCAATTAACCTTGCAGTTGGAGTAGATGTATTGTCACATAAAGCTTTGGCACTTTCAATTTTACCATTAGTCACATGATCTCTAATTTGATTCATAAAGTTTTTATCTACTTGAGAAGCTGCCTTTATAGCAAAAAAACGTTCAAAATAAATATACAAGGCCACAGCTAAAAGGACAAATAATAATGCAATAATAATTTGTCCTCCTACACCACCATCCATAATTAACTTATAAATGGATAATGTTTTTTCTTCAGATACTTCTTCTGCTAATTGTTGAGCTTCTTGAAATAATAACATAAAATAACTATGAATTAGAGTTAATGTTTTAATTACCTAACGGTTTGTTTTCTCTTAAATTGTTTTACAATACAAGTATAAAAAAGTCTTCCTCAATAATCACAATTGAAGAAGACTTTTTCTAATATATTTTTATACGACTCTTAAAGTAGTGTTCTCATTACCATAAATGCTAATGAACCAACTACAAAACCTATCAAAGCAAGCCATGAAATTTTCTTTAAATACCAAAAGAAATCTATTTTTTCCATTCCCATTGCTACAACACCTGCTGCCGAACCTATAATTAACATAGACCCTCCAGTTCCTGCTGCAAACGCAATAAAATGCCACAATTCATTATCTAATGGCTCAGAGAACATTCCTAAAGACGCTGCCACTAATGGAACATTATCAATTACAGCAGACCCTACACCAAGTAACATTACTACTAAATCAGATACTTTAGTTCCTTCTAATTCAGTTCCCATTAATGGAATAGAGTTCTTTAATGAATCTGCAAAATTAAATAAGATACCTAATGACTCTAATGCCGCTACTGCCATTAAAATCCCTAAGAAGAATAAAATACTAGGCATTTCAATCTTAGACAAGGAATGGTGAACTGGACTATGATGTGCATGTGAATCCAATTCTTCACTATCAAAATCTGTTAAAGAGAATTTTGTTCTAGAATATATTTCTGCAAATGTCGCCACTACACCTAATGACAACATCATACCTACGTAAGGTGGTAAATGCGTAACGGTTTTAAAAATTGGCACAAATACAATTGCTCCTAAACCTAAGTACAACATCGTTGCACTATACTTATTTGGCTTACTATTTTCCTCCCTCTCTTCAACTTCAATATCTCCTTTAAAGGCTGGTAAAAAAGTTGCAATAAAAGAAGGAACGGCCATACATAATACAGATGGAATAAATAGGTATAAAAACAACATTGGTGTTGTAACTTTCTTACCAATCCATAACATTGTAGTTGTTACATCTCCAATAGGAGACCAAGCCCCTCCAGCGTTAGCAGCGATGATAATTAATCCTGCAAACCAAATACGATCTTCTCTCTTCTTTACAATTTTTTGAAGAATCGAAATCAATACGATGGTTGCTGTTAAGTTGTCAATTATAGCTGATAAAATAAAAGCTAATATCGAAAATAACCATAAGATTTTTTTCTTACTCTTAGTTTTTACATATCCTTTAATCGTAGAAAAACCATCGAAATAATCTATAATCTCAACAATGGTCATTGCTCCTAAAAGAAAAACTAAAATCTCTGCTGTTTTACCTAAATGGTGCAACAAAGTTTCTTCCATTAAATGCATTTTATCTTCATGAGCCAATCCTGGAAAACCTTCAACTAAAGCATGCTTTCCTGAATCAAACCAATTTGAAAAACTATCTACTCCTAATGCTACCATTGCCCAACACAATGCCATCATTACTAATGCAGGTATTAATTTATCTATTTTTAAATTGTGTTCTAAAGTAATCCCCAGATACCCTAAAACGAAAATTAAAATAATCGCTGATTCCATATATTTATATTAATTCTTTTAATGCTATTTCAAAAGCAGTTTCACTTATTCTTGTCTTAGATGCGCTTTTTGCAAAAGTTCTTTGCAATGCTTTTTTGATAATACTAGAAGTATCATCAAAGATAGCCTCATCCGTCATTTCTACTCGGCGTTCCATAAAGTATGCAAATACTCTAGCCATACCGCAGTTAGATATAAAATCAGGAATTAAACTAACTTTTTTATCAGTATCTTCCATAATAGGACCAAAGAAGATTTCTTTATCAGCAAAAGGTACATTTGCTCCACAAGAAATAACCTCTAATCCAGAGTTAATCATTTGATTAATTTGTTCTTGAGTTACTAACCTTGATGCTGCACAAGGAGCAAAAACTTCACATGGTAATTTCCAAATTCTCTCATTCATTTCTTCAAATGGAATCATGTGTTCAGAAACTAACGTATTTCCATCTTTGTTTAAGAACATTTCTTTAATTTCCTCAAAAGAAAATCCTTCTTCATTGATAACTCCTCCGACACGATCAATAATACCAACAACTTTAGCTCCCATTTGAGCTAAATAATATGCTGCAGCAGATCCTACGTTTCCAAAACCTTGAACTACGGCTCTCTTTCCTACAACACTACCTCCGTAAATATCATAATAATGTCTAACAGCTTCTGCAACACCGTATCCTGTAATCATATCTGCCACAGTATACTTTCTTAGTACACTTGGAGACAAATTTTCATCCTCTAAAACTTTAATTACCCCATGACGTAATTGTCCAATACGGTTAATCTTGTCAGCTTCGGTAGGTTTAAAGTGTCCATTAAACACTCCTTCTTGTGGATGCCATACACCACTATCTTCGGTAATTGGAATAACCTCATGAATTTCATCAACATTCAAATCTCCTCCAGTACCATAATAATTTTTCAATAACGGAGCTACGGCTTTATACCAACGTTCTAATACGCCTTTTTTTCTTGGGTCTCTTGGATCAAAATTAATTCCAGATTTAGCCCCACCAATTGCCGGGCCAGAAACTGTAAATTTCACCTCCATTGTTTTTGCTAAGGACATTACTTCATATTTATCAAGTCCTTTACGCATTCTTGTACCACCTCCAGCGGCACCACCTCTTAGTGAATTTATAACCGTCCAACCTTCTGCTTCTGTTTCAGGGTCTTTCCAATTAAACACTATTTCTGGTTGCTTTTCTTCGTATTGTTTAAGTAATTCTTTCATTGTTAATTTAAATGGGTAATTCAACTTTAATTAATTTCTTTTTCATGATCTAGTATCTTACATTTTTATATTCTTCCCAAAGGGAAGCTAAAGTTGACTCATTTTGTGTAGACTTTTAGTTGTTTTGTAATTCGAACAAATTTACCATAAAAAAACCAGTACTCAAATAGTTTAATTTTATTTCTCTGGAATAAAAATCACCCCAGATGAATGGTCTTCTCTCGCCCCCGTTACAGACTTCAGGCAATTTACTTCATTCTTTAATTTTAACACACCTAAAAAAGCAAAAATTAACGCTTCTTTATAATTAATGAGCATATTTTCTGGAACTGTAACGCTTTTTCCCACTAAAACTTCTATTCTCTGTAATAAAAACTTATTAAAAGCTCCACCACCAGTAACCAAAACTAACGAATCAACCAATAGAATATTGCTTATTTGAATAGCTATATGCTCTATAAATGTTCTTAAAATTGTTGGTACATTAGATTCCTTCTCATCAATTAAAGGAAATATAGATGACTGAACCCATTCCAAGCCTAACGATTTTGGATGTTTCTTTTTATAAAACTCTAAACTATTCAAACATTCTAGTAGCTCATAATTGATATTTCCATTAGCCGCTATCTTTCCTTCATCATCATACTCCAAATTCAATTTTCTACAATAATGATTCAATACAATGTTTACAGGACATACATCATAAGCAACCCTTTGATTATTCTCCTTAAAAGAAATATTAGCAAAACCACCCAAGTTGATGCAATAACCATAATTTGAAAATAATAATTGATCTCCTATAGGAACTAAAGGAGCTCCCTGACCTCCTAACTTGACATCCTGCGTTCTAAAATCACAAACTACTCTTTGCTTGGTAATATTAGCAATCTCTTGACCATTTCCAATTTGTAGTGTAATTCCTTTATCTGGCTGATGAAAAATGGTATGACCATGTGAAGCTATAAAGTCTATATTCTCAATTGCAAACTTTTCAATAAAATTCGCAATTTCATTTCCAAGCAATTTTCCATATTCAATATCTAAACCTATCAACTCATCTTTCGAAAAACGAATAGCATTTCTTAAATTATCCATCCATTTATAATTATATGGAATCGTTATAGCTTCAATAATAGCAAAGTCTGTATAATCATTAGAGTTAATTCGAACGTACGCAACATCCAATCCATCTAAAGAAGTACCAGACATAACTCCTAAACAGAAAATATCTTTGTTTTGCATCTGGTAAAAATAACAAGTCTATTGAAAAATTCATATTAAAAAAGTATCTTTGAGCTCATTTTTTACGAATTTAACAAAAACACATATAATGGATTTTAATCTTACAGAAGAGCACCTAATGATTCGTGATGCTGCTCGTGATTTTGCACAAACCGAATTATTACCTGGAGTTATAGAAAGAGACGAGAAACAAGAGTTCCCTCAGGAACTAGTTCGCAAAATGGGTGAATTAGGATTTATGGGAATAATGGTAGATCCAAAATATGGAGGAAGTGGAATGGATTCTGTTTCTTATGTGTTGATCATGGAAGAGCTTTCTAAGATTGATGCTTCAGCTTCAGTAATGGTTTCTGTAAACAACTCATTAGTATGTTATGGTTTAGAAGCATATGGAACTGAAGAGCAAAAACAAAAGTATTTGACAAAATTAGCTACTGGTGAAGTAATTGGAGCTTTTTGTTTAAGTGAACCAGAGGCTGGATCAGATGCTACCTCACAAGCCACTACTGCAGTAGACAAAGGAGATCACTATTTATTAAACGGAACTAAAAACTGGATTACTAATGGTGGACGTTCTGATGTTTACTTAGTTATTGCACAAACCGACAGAGATAAAGGACATAGAGGAATTAATGCTTTTATCGTTGAAAAAGGTATGGAAGGATTTCACATTGGACCAAAAGAAGACAAGCTAGGAATTCGTGGTTCTGACACTCATACATTACAATTCAATGATGTAAAAGTTCCAAAAGAAAACAGAATTGGAGAAGATGGATTTGGGTTCAAGTTTGCCATGAAAACTTTATCAGGGGGTCGTATTGGTATTGCTGCACAAGCTTTAGGAATTGCTTCTGGAGCTTATGAATTAGCTTTAAAATACTCTAAAGAACGTAAAGCTTTCGGAACAGAGATTTGTAATCATCAAGCAATCGCATTCAAATTAGCTGATATGTATACAGAAATTACTGCTGCTCGTCATTTAGTAATGGCTGCTGCATGTAAGAAGGATGCTGGTGAGAATTATGACCGAGAAGGGGCAATGGCAAAGTTATATGCTTCTAAAGTAGCAATGGAACATACTGTTGAGGCTGTACAAATTCACGGAGGTAATGGATTTGTTAAAGAATATCATGTTGAACGTTTAATGCGTGATGCAAAAATTACTCAGATCTATGAAGGAACATCTGAAATTCAAAAAATAGTAATTTCTAGAAGCTTAATAAGAGGTTAATATTTTTATCTCTTACTGAATAAATATCAAGTCCACTTTTTTTAAAGTGGACTTTTCTTTTTTATGGCGTGTCCACTTTCGTGGTCGGGCTATAGGCGTTACATCGTAACGAGCTTCTATCCCTTACGCAAATCATTTTCAAAATTAATCTTATGCAAATGTAATCCAGATGCAGGTGCAACAACCTTATCCATTTCAATAGTATTTCCTACTTCTAAACTCTTTCGTATAAATTCTAAATCATAAACTCCACTTCCTACTCTTTCTAAAGCGCCCATAATTAAACGAATTTGATTACGCATAAAACCACTACCTTTTACTACCAACACATAGCTTACTTTAGGAAAAAAAGAAGCTGTAAGTTCATTATTTTCAATTATTTCACATGAATTAATTGTTCGAATAACTTTAGTTGCTTCATTGGGTCTTTTACAATAGTGTGTAAAATCATGTTCTCCCTCAAAAAGCTTCGCTGCTAATTGCATTTTTTCAATATCCAAATTACTCAAATAGCCCACCAAAAAAGGGGCACTATAAGGATGATTCTTTACTCCATGAGAGAAATAATAACGATATTCTTTCTCTTTAGGGTGCTGAATAATATTAAAATTAGCATTTTCTACCTTTTCTATAGATACCGCTTTAACATCAGCAGGAGAATTCAAATTAAACAATTCTATAAAATCATTTAAATCAAGGGTATCATCTAAAAATAGTTGAAAGGCAAAATCAGTAGAAGACACTTTTGCATCCGTTCTACCTACACCGATAGTCTTAAAGCGAATACCTTTATATATAAACTTAACTGTTTTATCTACAAACAAATGAATCGTTTTTAAGTTAGGTTGTTTTTGCCAACCATGAACTCTAAAACCTAAATACTGTAATCTAATTAAATAAGAATGCCTATAATTCATGCTTCAAATCTACAACCATTTTCAATTTTATCCTTATTTTGAATCACCTTATATAAATTATTGATAATTCAATAAAACAATGTTTTCGATAAAAAAAAAACTAACAAAAACGTTTTTTTAACCAAAACTACACATCTAAAAAACATTTTTTTATTAAAAAATTGCATTTTTATTAAATTCTCTTTTTTTGCAGTTTTATTTGAATACTTCTCATTTTACACATAGTTAAGTTTCCTCATTTTATCATATTAAAATTTTTACCCCCATTTTTTTATCACCCTAACCACTCACGAAAACGTTTTCAACACCTAACAACCTACATATCATTTGTTTATATCTTAATAAATTTCAAAATTAGTACCTCATTTAATCAAGAAATTCAAATAATAATAGTCCAAAAACAACAAAAAAAAGGTTATCGACTATGTACTCTTTTGAACAAAAAATCATCTATTATGAGTTTAATTCTTCCTCTAATTCAAGATAATACTGCAGATGTATTAACAGAAGTCGCTAAAATCAAAAAAGACATGGGAATGCTATGGATGCTTCTTTCAGCAATTTTAGTATTCTTCATGCAAGCTGGATTTACCTTAGTTGAATCTGGAATGACACGTTCTAAAAATGCAGTAAACATTGCTATGAAAAATTTACTCGACATCTGTGTAGGTTCTTTAACCTACTGGATGATAGGTTATTCATTAATGTATGGAAGTACTTCAAATGGATGGTTCTTCTGGAGTGGTTTATTTCAAGGAAAAGGAGCTGATCTTCTTTTTCAAACCATGTTTGCTGCAACCGCTGCTACCATCGTATCAGGAGCTATTGCAGGTAGAACCAAATACTCTACTTATGTTATATTTTCAGTTATTATGACCTCTTTAATTTACCCAATAGCTGGTGGTTGGCAATGGCAAGGCGAAGGTTGGTTAACAAAAATGGGATTCATCGATTTTGCAGGCTCTTCAATTGTACATTCAGTCGGAGGATGGGCTGCCCTTGTTGCTGCTATTCTAGTGGGACCTAGAATCGGAAAATTTGTAGATGGTAAAGTAATTCCCATTCCTGGACACAATCAAATATTAGCCACCTTAGGTGTTTTCATCTTATGGTTAGGATGGTTCGGATTTAATGGAGGATCACAATTAGCTTGGGGAGGTGATGATGCAATTGCGGCATCTAATATAGTGTTACTTACAAATATTTCTGCTGCTGCAGGAGGTTTAGGAGCACTTATCACTACATGGATTTGGTATGGAAAACCTCATTTAGCACAAACCTTAAATGGCGCTTTGGCTGGTTTAGTAAGCATTACAGCAGGTTGTGGAAACATGACTGATATCGGTGCAGCTTTAGCCGGATTAATCGGAGGTATTTTAGTTGTATTCTCCATAGAATTTATTGAAAAAAAATTAAAAATAGACGATGCCATTGGTGCTGCGTCTGTTCATGGAGTTGTTGGTGTATGGGGAACCTTAGTTATTGGACTTTGGGGTGTTACCGGTGATAAAGGAATTGGGCTTCTCAATGGTGGAGGATTCTCTCAATTAGGAATTCAGGCTATTGGAGCTTTTGCTTATGCAATATGGGCAATTGTGCTAGCATTCGCGGTTCTATTCACATTAAAGAAAACAATTGGATTAAGAGTTTCTAGAGAAATTGAAGAAAAAGGATTGGATTTAGCTGAACACGGTACCATTGCATACCCTGGAAAAAGAGATAGAGGTGAATAGTTTTTACAACTATCTTCCTTAAGCATACTGAGCTAACTGAAATTGTTAGTTGTGTTAAACTTTAATTATTGTAAAACAGCATAAAATGAAACAACAAGGATTATATTACCCAGAGTTTGAGAGAGACAATTGTGGTGCTGGATTCATTTGTAATTTAAATGGAGAAAAATCAAACACTATTATCCATAATGCCCTTGAAATTCTGGTAAAATTAGAACATAGAGGAGCTGTAAGTTCAGATGGAAGAACAGGTGATGGTGCTGGTATTCTTATTGACATTCCTCACGAATTCTTTAAACGTGTTTGCTCGTTTACAATCCCTTCCCCAAAAGAATATGCTGTCGGAATGGTATTCCTTCCAAAAAGCTCTAACCAATCCAATTATTGTATTTCAATTCTTGAAGAAGAAATTAACAAACAAGGGTTAAGAGTTATAGGTTGGAGAGATGTTCCTGTTGATACTTCATTTATCGGTAAAATAGCTTCTAAAACCGAACCTAAAATAAAGCAAATTTTCATAGACAAAAACAACAAAGAACTTAGTGACTTAGCCTTTAATGCTAAACTATTTGCAGCAAGAAAAATCGCTGAACATACTATTGCCAAATCAAAACTTTCTCAAGCAGAATACTTCTATTTGCCAAGTCTATCTACGACAACATTAATTTATAAAGGGCTTTTGATTCCTGAAGATATTGGTAGGTATTATAAAGATTTAAAGGAAAAAGACGTAGTCACAAGGTTGGCTCTTGTACATCAACGTTTTTCTACCAATACATTTCCGGCATGGAGTTTAGCACAACCTTTCCGCTATATGTGTCACAATGGTGAAATAAACACATTAAGAGGAAATGTAAGTAGAATGAGAGCTAGAGAAGAACTTATGAAAAGCAACTTGTTTGGTGAAGATATTCAAAAGTTATTTCCTATTGTAAGAGATGGTAAGTCTGATTCTGCTTCAATGGATTTGGTGGTAGAACTTTTATTAATGACCGGTAGATCTTTACCAGAAGTAATGATGATTATGGTTCCTGAAGCTTGGGAAAAACATCAAACAATGTCTAAAGATAAAAAAGCGTTCTATGAGTACAACTCTTGTATTATGGAACCATGGGATGGGCCTGCTTCAATTCCTTTTACAGATGGAAATTATATTGGAGCTCTTTTAGATAGGAACGGACTAAGACCCTCAAGATATACGGTTACCAAAGACGGATTTGTTATTATGTCTTCTGAAATTGGAGTAGTTCAAGTTGATCCAGAAAACGTAGAAAGACATGGTCGATTAGAACCTGGTAAAATGTTCTTGGTTGATATGAATGCTGGAAGAATTATTGAAGATGACGAAATTAAATCTGAAATTGTTTCTAAAAAACCTTACGAAGAGTGGGTGAAAGAGCATACACTTCCTTTAGCAAAAGTTCCTTATACAAATAACATGTGTCCTATTGAAGCAACCAATTATAAAACTAGGTTGCGTGTTTTTGGATATACTCTGGAAGAAATAAACACTGTAATTATTCCAATGGCTACGAAAGCCAAAGAGGCTATCGGGTCAATGGGGAATGATACTCCATTAGCTGTCTTATCCAACAAACCTCAATTATTATATAATTACTTCAAACAATTGTTTGCTCAAGTTACCAATCCACCTTTAGACGGAATTAGAGAAGAACTCATTACAGATATCAGTCTTGCTATTGGAGGAGATCGTAATATTTTTGATATTATTCCAGAGCAAGCTAAAAAACTTAGAATTCAGAATCCAGTAATCTCTAATGGGGATTTAGATAAGATAAAAAATATAGATCATCCCGATTTTAAAGCAGTATCAATTCCTATTTTATACCCTATCGATAAAGGGGTTAATGGTTTAGAAAAAGCATTGGATGATTTACTCATTGCAGTGGAAAAAGCTGTTTTTGAAGGAACTAACATTATCATTCTTTCCGATAGAAATGTAGATAAAGAATATGCACCAATCCCAGCATTGTTAGCCTGTTCTTATGTACATCATTCATTAAACAATAAACAGAAGCGTTCTAAATTTGGAATTGTAATTGAAACTGCCGAAGCTAGAGAACCACATCATTTCGCCACATTATTCGGATATGGCGCAAGTGCTATTAATCCGTATTTAGTAAATGAAATAATTCGTGAGCAAGTAAAAACCAATGTTATTAAGAACCTGGATGAGGAAACTGCTGTAGAGAATTTTAACAAGGCAATTGGTAAGGGACTATTGAAAATAATGAACAAAATTGGAATCTCTACCCTACATTCTTACAGAGCATCACAAATATTTGAAGCCTTAGGTTTAAAAAAAACTTTTGCTAGTAAGTATTTCCCTTATACTCCTTCAAGAATTGGAGGAATTGGTTTGGTTGTTCTTGAAAAAGACATTCAAACAAGATTTGACAAAGCATTCAAACTTGAAAATTATAAATCTGTTCTTGATCTAGAAATAGGAGGAGATTACAGATGGAGAAGAAATGGAGAAAAGCATATGTTTAACCCAACTACAGTAGCCAAACTACAACAAGCTGTTCGTAGTAAATCTAAAGAAAGTTATCAAACCTATGCCGATAAAATTAACAAGCAAAGTGAAAACTTAATGACCTTAAGAGGATTGTTTGAATTTAACAATCTTGATCCCATTTCAATTGATGAAGTTGAGCCATGGACCGAAATTGTAAAAAGGTTCAAAACTGGAGCTATGTCTTACGGTTCTATTAGTGAGGAAGCACATGAGAATTTGGCCATAGCCATGAATAGAATTGGAGGTAAAAGTAACTCTGGTGAAGGTGGTGAAAATAAATTAAGGTTTAAAAAAGAATCTAATGGCGACTGGAAAAACAGTGCGATTAAACAAGTTGCTTCTGGACGATTTGGTGTTTCGAGTAATTACCTTACCAATGCTAAAGAGATTCAAATAAAAATGGCGCAAGGAGCAAAACCAGGAGAAGGTGGACAATTACCTGGCGAAAAAGTACTTCCTTGGATTGCTGATGTTAGAAACTCAACACCATATGTTGGGTTAATTTCTCCTCCACCACACCACGATATTTATTCTATTGAAGATTTAGCTCAGTTAATATTTGATCTTAAAAATGCCAATAGAGAAGCTAGAATTAATGTCAAATTAGTTTCAAAAGTTGGTGTTGGTACTATAGCAGCTGGAGTTGCAAAAGCAAAAGCAGACGTGATTTTAATTTCAGGTTATGATGGAGGTACTGGAGCCTCTCCTTTAACCTCATTAAAACATGCTGGTTTACCTTGGGAATTAGGGCTAGCCGAAGCACAGCAAACACTTGTTTTAAATGGATTAAGAAACAGAGTTGTGTTAGAAGCAGATGGACAATTAAAAACCGGTAGAGATGTTGCTGTTGCCGCCTTATTAGGAGCCGAAGAATTCGGTTTTGCAACTGCTCCATTAGTAGCTTCAGGATGTATTATGATGCGAGCTTGCCATTTAAATACGTGTCCTGTTGGAATTGCTACTCAAAATCCTGAACTACGTAAAAACTTTAAAGGAACACCAGAGCATGTTATTAACTTCATGTACTTCGTTGCGGAGGAGTTAAGACAAATTATGGCACAATTAGGATTCAGAACTATCAATGAAATGATTGGTCAAAGTCATAAGCTAAATACTAATAAGGCTATAAATCATTATAAAGCCAAAGGTGTAGATCTTTCTGCAATTCTTTATCAACCGCTACAGGAAAAAGAAACAATCCTATACAATACAGAAAAACAAAACCACAATTTAGACAATGTTCTAGATTTTAAAATTTTAAACGATGCAAAATCAGCAATTATCAATTCAAAAGAAACAAATCTGCAATACTCAATTCAAAACACAGATAGGGCCGTTGGTGCTATTCTCAGCAACGAAATCTCTAAAAAACACGGAGAGAAAGGACTTCCAGAAAACACACTTAATCTAACTTTTAAAGGTTCAGCTGGACAAAGTTTTGGAGCTTTTTCAACTAAAGGGCTTACACTTACTGTTGAAGGAGAAACAAACGATTATCTCGGAAAAGGTCTATCGGGAGCTACCTTGATTGTAAAAAAACCCGATGTTGCAACTTTCAAAGCAGCTGATAATATCATCACAGGAAATGTAAGTTTCTACGGAGGCATAAAAGGAAAAGCTTTTATCAATGGAATCGCAGGAGAGCGTTTTGCCGTGAGAAATTCTGGAGTTACTGCAGTTGTAGAGGGTGTTGGTGATCACGGTTGTGAATATATGACTGGTGGTAAAGTAATTATTCTAGGTAAAACAGGTAGAAATTTTGCTGCTGGTATGAGCGGAGGAATTGCCTACGTATTTGATGAAGAGAACCAGTTTGTAAACAATTTATGTAATAAAGAAATGGTCGATTTAGATCCTCTAGATGACAATGATTTCTTTGAACTTAAAACTCTTATAGAAGTTCATTACAATTACACTGATAGTGAACTTGCAAGACAACAACTCGATAACTGGAACACTGTAAAGAGTAAATATGTAAAGGTATTCCCTAAAGACTACAAAAAAGCTTTAAAAAGACTATCTGAAGAAAAAATAGTATTAAAAAAAATCACAGCATAAGTTATGGGTAAAATTGGAGGATTTATAGATATTGGGAGGCAAGATGAAACCAATATCAAAGTAGAGGAAAGATTAAAAAACTATGAAGAGTTTACAATTGCCCTAAAAGAAGCTGAAATAAAAAAGCAAGGTGCTAGATGCATGGACTGTGGAATTCCTTTTTGTCATAGTGGTTGTCCGTTAGGAAATTTAATTCCTGATTTTAACGATATGGTGTATAAAGGAGAATGGCAAAAAGCAGCAGAAATATTACACGCAACAAATAACTTTCCTGAATTTACAGGAAGGTTATGTCCCGCTCCATGCGAAAAATCATGTGTTTTAGGATTGGTTAACAATCCTGTTGCTATCGAAAACATAGAAAAAAATATTGTTGAACGAGCATTTGCCAATGGTTGGATTCAACCAAACCCTCCGAAAGTGAGGACGGGAAAAACGGTAAGTGTAATTGGTTCTGGTCCTACTGGACTAGCAGCTGCTCAACAACTCAATAGGGCAGGTCATAATGTTACTGTTTTTGAAAGAGATGATGAAGTTGGTGGTTTATTAAGATATGGTATTCCTAATTTTAAACTTGAAAAAGAAATCATCGATAGACGTGTAAAAATACTAGAAAAAGAAGGAGTTATCTTTAAAACAAATGTCAATGTTGGAGTAAATTACGATATTAAAAATCTAGATTATTTTGATGCCATATTATTATGTGGAGGTGCTACACAAAGAAGAAGTATTCCAGTAAAAGGAATTGAATCAAAAGGAGTGCACCAAGCAATGGATTTCTTGACACAACAGACAAAATTAGTATTTAACAAAGAAATTGAAGGTGAGTACATTTCCGCAGAAGGAAAGAATGTTATCGTCATTGGAGGTGGCGATACTGGTTCAGATTGTGTAGGCACATCCAATAGACAAGGCGCAAAATCGGTTACTAACTTTGAAATTATGCCAAAGCCACCTGCACTTAGAAGTGCAAAAACTCCTTGGCCTTATTGGCCACTGCAATTGAAAACAAGCACTTCTCACGAAGAAGGTTGTGATAGAAATTGGTTAATTAACACTAAGGAATTTATTACCGATAGCGATGGGAATCTAACCGCTCTTAAAACTGTTGAAGTAAAATGGGAAATTGTTCCAGGTGAACGTCCTAAACTTATTGAGAAGCCTCATACTGAAAAAATTTGGCCTTGTGATTTAGCTCTTTTAGCTCTTGGTTTTACAGGCCCTGAAACTACTTTAAGTGATCAGTTAGGTTTAACATTAGATAATAGAAATAACTATAAAGCAAATAACTATCAAACCAATATTCCGCATATTTTCACTGCCGGAGATATGAGAAGAGGTCAATCTTTAATTGTTTGGGCGATTTCTGAAGGAAGAGAAGCTGCTATTAGCATTGACAAATACTTAACCAGCGTAAGCTATTTAGCCACTAAAGGAAACGGTGATCTTCCTGGTATATAAGCAATTAGATTAAAACGTTTTCATAGAATTTTCATTTTATATGAGAATTCTTGCAAAACGTTTTTTAATTTTCAGTATTAAAAAAAATACAATGTCCAAACTACCTAAAATAAAAAGATTTGAAGAGAGTGTAGAGGCTAAATATAAAATATACAATAGTATTTTTATGACGCTGCCATTTAGCAGCATTACAAAAACAGGTGTACTCCTACCTCTATTTCACGAAACCTGTAAGAAAGGATATAGTCAAGGAGATGATCCCACTACTATTGTAAAAACATTTTTTGAAAAATATCAAGCTCGAAGAGATGAAAAAAGTCAAATAAATTTACTTTTCCGATTTATTCAATATATCGAAAGACAAGTCGTTTTATTTGACGCTATTGAGGATGCCGCATTTCCTATTGTAAATAACATGGACGGAATAGGTACTTTGAGAAATTTAAAAGAATTTGCTTCCTCTAATAACAAAATGGAGCAATTAAAAGATTTTTTACAAGACTTTAAAGTAAGAATTGTTTTAACTGCACATCCAACACAGTTTTACCCAGGATCTGTTCTTGGTATTATTACAGCTTTATCAGAGGCTATAAAAAACAATGATTTACAACAAATTACTCAGCTCTTGGCTCAGTTAGGAAAAACACCATTTTTCAGACAAAGTAAACCTACTCCTTATGATGAAGCAATTAGTCTAATCTGGTACTTAGAAAATGTATTTTATCATTCTTTTGGAAACATCTATGACTATATAAAAGAAAACATTTTTTCAGAGTCTGAAGATTTAAAAAATGACGTTATCAACATAGGATTCTGGCCTGGAGGAGATAGAGACGGAAATCCCTTTGTTACGCCAGAAACCACCTTAAAAGTCTCTGAGAAACTCAAAGAAGCTATTATTAAAAATTATTATCGTGATATTAGACTTCTCAAAAGAAAATTAACTTTTGCTGGTATAGAAGATCGCATCATTAGTTTAGAAAGAAAATTGTACGAGATCATTCTGAAAAAAGATACTAATTCAATTTCATTAAAATCTTTAGAACAAGAACTTCTTAATATTAAGGATATCCTAATTAATGAACATCAATCACTATATCTAAAAGAAGTAAAAAGTCTCTTAAATAAAATAAAACTTTTCGGATTCCATTTTGCTAATCTGGATATAAGACAAGATAGTAGACAACATCATAATGTCTTTACCATTTTAGTAGATACCTTAAATAAACACAATTCAACAATCTTTCCAAATAATTATCATGATTTAGAAGAAACTGAACAGATAAAAATACTTTCTGAAATCAAAGGAACTTTTGATTTAAATATTATTAAAGATGAATTTGCTTTGAAAACCATGAAGACCATGCAGGTTATCAAGACAATTCAAGACAAAAACGGAGAAGCAGCTGCAAATCGATATATCATAAGTAACAATCAAACATCATTGAATGTTATGCAATTGTACGCAATGCTCAAATTAGCAGCTTTTAATGATCAGTTAACTGTTGATATCGTTCCTTTATTTGAAACGATTACAGACCTTAAAAATGCCCCTAAAGTAATGGAAGAATTATATACTAATTCTTCCTATATGAACCACCTTAAAAAAAGAGGTCAAAAACAAACCATAATGCTTGGCTTTAGTGATGGAACTAAAGATGGTGGTTATTTAATGGCTAACTGGTCAATCTTCAAAGCTAAAGAAGCATTGACTGCAATGTCAAGAAAATATGGAATTACCGTGATATTCTTTGATGGTCGTGGAGGACCACCAGCAAGAGGTGGAGGAAAGACTCATCAATTCTATGCTTCTTTAGGTCCAAATATCGAGGATAGAGAAGTTCAATTAACCATTCAAGGACAAACCATTAGTTCAAATTTTGGAACGTTAGATTCGTCTCAATACAACATGGAGCAATTAATTAGTTCTGGAATTAGTAATAAACTAAATGGTATTAATGAGTTGATGACCGATGATAATATTTCAGTTATGAATGAACTTGCAACTATTAGTTATCAAACTTATAGTGATTTTAAAGCTCATCCTAAGTTTTTATCATATTTGGAAAAAATGAGCACACTTAAATATTATGCAAAAACAAATATTGGTAGTCGACCTTCAAAGAGAAATACCTCTGCTAGTTTGGTTTTTGACGATTTAAGAGCCATTCCTTTTGTTGGATCCTGGAGTCAATTGAAACAAAATGTACCTGGATTTTTTGGTGTAGGTAGTGCTATGAAGCAATTTGAAGCTAAAGGAGAATTCGATAAAGTAGTTCAACTATACAATGAATCGAGTTTCTTTAAAACCTTAATTGAAAACAGTATGATGTCTTTATCTAAATCATTCTTCGATTTAACTAAATATATGGCTAATGATAAAGAATATGGAGAATTCTGGAAGTTGATATACGATGAGTATTTATTATCTCACAGGTTAATATTAAAGCTTACTGGTTATACTACCTTAATGGAAAATCAACCAGCAGGTAAAGCCTCTATAGATATCAGAGAACATATTGTATTACCGTTATTAACCATTCAACAATATGCCTTAAAGGAAATTCAAAAATTAGGAGAACAAGAAAATAGTAATCCTGAAAAACAGGAGATTTTTGAAAAAATTGTAACCCGATCATTATTCGGAAATATTAATGCAAGCAGAAACTCAGCTTAGTAAAGTAGTAAACAATAAGCCTAAGATACTTTAATCTCTGAATTAAGCGCAAAAAAAAACCTCAATCTTTTTAATAAAAGACTGAGGTTTAAAAGAAAGGCGACGACCTACTCTCCCACCAGTGGCAGTACCATCGGCGCTAATGGGCTTAACTTCTCTGTTCGGAATGGTAAGAGGTGAGCCCCATTGCTATAATCACCTTAAACTGTTTCAGTTGTTTCAACTGTATATGTTTGACATATGGTAAAATAATATGATAATCTAAATCAAGTTTGTTTTTACGTAAAATACTCTTTCTAAAGAGTGTCCTTCCTCCCGAAGGAGGAAGACTACGTACATAAGCCTATGGGTTATTAGTACTACTCAGCTACATACATTACTGCACTTACACTTATAGCCTATCAACGTGGTGATCTTCCACGACCCTTTAAAGAAATCTCATCTTGTGGTGGGTTTCGCGCTTATATGCTTTCAGCGCTTATCCCTTCCCAACGTAGCTACCCAGCAGTGCCCCTGGCGAGACAACTGGTACACTAGAGGTTAGTCCAACTCGGTCCTCTCGTACTAAAGTCAGATCCACTCAAATTTCTAACGCCCACAGCAGATAGAGACCGAACTGTCTCACGACGTTCTGAACCCAGCTCGCGTGCCACTTTAATGGGCGAACAGCCCAACCCTTGGGACCTTCTCCAGCCCCAGGATGTGACGAGCCGACATCGAGGTGCCAAACCCCCCCGTCGATGTGAGCTCTTGGGGGAGATCAGCCTGTTATCCCCGGAGTACCTTTTATCCTTTGAGCGATGGCCCTTCCACACGGAACCACCGGATCACTATGCTCTACTTTCGTACCTGATCGACCTGTATGTCTCTCAGTCAAGCTCCCTTATGCCATTGCACTCTACGCACGGTTACCAAGCGTGCTGAGGGAACCTTTAGAAGCCTCCGTTACTCTTTTGGAGGCGACCACCCCAGTCAAACTACCCACCACGCACTGTTCTCATCACTGAGTTAGGCTCTAGATAAGCAAAGGGTGGTATTTCAAGGTTGACTCCACAACGCCTAGCGACGCTGCTTCAAAGCCTCCCACCTATCCTACACATTACTTATCCAAAGTCAATACGAAGCTATAGTAAAGGTTCACGGGGTCTTTTCGTCCCGCTGCGGGTAATCGGCATCTTCACCGATACTACAATTTCACCGAGCTCATGGCTGAGACAGTATCCAGATCGTTGCACCATTCGTGCAGGTCGGAACTTACCCGACAAGGAATTTCGCTACCTTAGGACCGTTATAGTTACGGCCGCCGTTTACTGGGGCTTCATTTGATTGCTTCGCCGAAGCTAACAACTCCACTTAACCTTCCAGCACCGGGCAGGTGTCAGGCCTTATACATCATCTTTCAATTTAGCAAAGCCCTGTGTTTTTGATAAACAGTCGCCTGGATCTTTTCACTGCGGCCCACCAGAGGTGGGCGACCTTTCTCCCGAAGTTACAGGTCTATTTTGCCTAGTTCCTTAGCCATGAATCTCTCGAGCACCTTAGAATTCTCATCCCAACTACCTGTGTCGGTTTACGGTACGGGTTCTTATAAACTGAAGCTTAGAGGTTTTTCTTGGAAGTTCTTAGCCGCACTATCCACGCGTCCGAAGAGTTGTGGTACTATCACATTTCAGCTAGGTCTGCGGATTTGCCTACAGTCCCAATACCTACGTGTTTCAACGAGCTATTCCGTCAGCTCGCGGCGGGTTCATTACTCCGTCACCCCATCGCATTTATAAGAAGTACAGGAATATTAACCTGTTGTCCATCGACTACTCCCTTCGGATTCGCCTTAGGTCCCGACTAACCCTCAGCTGATTAGCATCGCTGAGGAAACCTTAGTCTTTCGGTGAGGGGGTTTCTCGCCCCCTTTATCGTTACTTATGCCTACATTTTCTTTTCTATACGTTCCAGCATGCCTCACAGCACACCTTCAGCACATATAGAATGCTCCCCTACCACTTTATTAAGTCCATAGCTTCGGTAATATACTTATGCCCGATTATTATCCATGCAGAACCGCTCGACTAGTGAGCTGTTACGCACTCTTTAAATGAATGGCTGCTTCCAAGCCAACATCCTAGCTGTCTAAGCAGTTCCACCTCGTTTATTCAACTTAGTATATATTTGGGGACCTTAGCTGATGGTCTGGGTTCTTTCCCTCTCGGACATGGACCTTAGCACCCATGCCCTCACTGCTGAGAAACATTTTATAGCATTCGGAGTTTGTCAGGAATTGGTAGGCGGTGAAGCCCCCGCATCCAATCAGTAGCTCTACCTCTATAAAACTTTTACTCAACGCTGCACCTAAATGCATTTCGGGGAGTACGAGCTATTTCCGAGTTTGATTGGCCTTTCACCCCTATCCACAGGTCATCCAAAGACTTTTCAACGTCAACTGGTTCGGTCCTCCACTGTGTGTTACCACAGCTTCAACCTGCCCATGGATAGATCACTCGGTTTCGCGTCTACTACTACTAACTAATTGCGCCCTATTCAGACTCGCTTTCGCTTCGGCTCCGGACCTTAAATCCTTAACCTTGCTAGTAACAGTAACTCGTAGGCTCATTATGCAAAAGGCACGCCGTCACACAGTAAATGTGCTCCGACCGCTTGTAGGCGTACGGTTTCAGGTTCTCTTTCACTCCCTTACTTAGGGTTCTTTTCACCTTTCCCTCACGGTACTAGTTCACTATCGGTCTTTCAGGAGTATTTAGCCTTACCAGATGGTCCTGGCAGATTCATACAGGATTACACGTGTCCCGCACTACTCAGGGTACTGCTATATCCTCTTCGTTTACCTATACGAGACTATCACTCTCTTTGGTTAGTCTTTCCAAACTATTCTAGTTCACTTAGATTCTAATGTCGCAGCCCTACAACCCCCAATTTGCCGTAACAAATTAGGTTTGGGCTAATCCGCGTTCGCTCGCCACTACTAACGGAATCACTATTGTTTTCTCTTCCTCCGGGTACTTAGATGTTTCAGTTCTCCGGGTTTGCTCCTTTCGGTGACATGTCTTCAACATGCCGGGTTGCCCCATTCGGAAATTAACGGATCATAAATTATGTGCATCTCCCCGTTACTTATCGCAGCTTATCACGTCCTTCTTCGCCTCTGAAAGCCTAGGCATCCGCCATACGCCCTTATTTAGCTTATTGTACTTTTTGCTCTAGCATTACACTAGAACGAGCTCTTTATAATTCTTTATATTTTTATAAAAATAATTCGTTAGATATTTATCTAACTCTCTATCTTGATTCTTTACGATATCATTTTACCAATATGTCAATGAACTTTAGGTTATAAAAACCTCGTGGAGAATACCGGAGTCGAACCGGTGACCTCTTGCGTGCAAGGCAAGCGCTCTAGCCAGCTGAGCTAATTCCCCTTCTCTAGTAAGAGGAGCCTCATGAGCGATTAAGTTACTTAACACTCTCACCCAACTTCTAGAATTTCCTTACTTCGACCTTAATTAAAATAGTAGTCTCGGGCAGACTCGAACTGCCGACCTCTACATTATCAGTGTAGCGCTCTAACCAGCTGAGCTACGAGACTATTAAGATCTTAGTCTTTTTTTTAAAATTAACAGCAAAGAGTAAATTACCTCTTTTGTAACTCACCATCTTTCTCTAGAAAGGAGGTGTTCCAGCCGCACCTTCCGGTACGGCTACCTTGTTACGACTTAGCCCTAGTTATCAGTTTTACCCTAGGCCGCTCCTCTCGGTGACGGACTTCAGGCACCCCCAACTTCCATGGCTTGACGGGCGGTGTGTACAAGGCCCGGGAACGTATTCACCGGATCATGGCTGATATCCGATTACTAGCGATTCCAGCTTCACGGAGTCGAGTTGCAGACTCCGATCCGAACTGTGATATGGTTTATAGATTCGCTCCTATTCGCATAGTGGCTGCTCATTGTCCATACCATTGTAGCACGTGTGTAGCCCAGGACGTAAGGGCCGTGATGATTTGACGTCATCCCCACCTTCCTCGCGGTTTGCACCGGCAGTCTCGCTAGAGTCCCCAACTTTACTTGATGGCAACTAACGATAAGGGTTGCGCTCGTTATAGGACTTAACCTGACACCTCACGGCACGAGCTGACGACAACCATGCAGCACCTTGTAGAGAGTCCGAAGAAAGTCTATCTCTAGATCATGCACTCTACATTTAAGCCCTGGTAAGGTTCCTCGCGTATCATCGAA
Organism: Tenacibaculum sp. 190130A14a; assembly: GCF_964048965.1. Classification (NCBI taxonomy): domain Bacteria; kingdom Pseudomonadati; phylum Bacteroidota; class Flavobacteriia; order Flavobacteriales; family Flavobacteriaceae; genus Tenacibaculum; species Tenacibaculum polynesiense. The sequence goes on from NZ_OZ040189.1 coordinate 3,509,610, forward strand.
TTAAACCACATGCTCCACCGCTTGTGCGGGCCCCCGTCAATTCCTTTGAGTTTCAATCTTGCGATCGTACTCCCCAGGTGGGACACTTATCACTTTCGCTTAGTCACTGAATAATTCCAACAACTAGTGTCCATCGTTTACGGCGTGGACTACCAGGGTATCTAATCCTGTTCGCTCCCCACGCTTTCGTCCATGAGCGTCAGTACATACGTAGTAGACTGCCTTCGCAATCGGTATTCTGTGTAATATCTATGCATTTCACCGCTACACTACACATTCTATCTACTTCCATATGACTCAAGTCAACCAGTATCAAAGGCAGTTCTACAGTTAAGCTGTAGGATTTCACCTCTGACTTAATTGACCGCCTGCGGACCCTTTAAACCCAATG